>NZ_CP126101.1:117500-120000 GCF_030123245.1 Lysinibacillus pakistanensis | reverse complement strand
CATATATTTGTTGGTAATTTTAATGGTGAGCCATGAAGGACTCGAACCTTCGACCCTCTGATTAAAAGTCAGATGCTCTACCAACTGAGCTAATGGCTCAAAATGGTGCCGGCTATAGGAATCGAACCCACGACCTACTGATTACAAGTCAGTTGCTCTACCTGCTGAGCTAAACCGGCATATGGTGGAGGATGACGGGCTCGAACCGCCGACCCTCTGCTTGTAAGGCAGATGCTCTCCCAGCTGAGCTAATCCTCCTGGGCATTATGCCTAGCGACGTCCTACTCTCACAGGGGGAAGCCCCCAACTACCATCGGCGCTAAAGAGCTTAACTTCCGTGTTCGGTATGGGAACGGGTGTGACCTCTTTGCCATCATCACTAGACTATTTTAAGGACAAGAATTATTATAACATATCTTGTTATAAATGCAAGTCTTTTTTAAACTTTCTTGTTCTTTCAAAACTGGATAAACGGCGCATTGAATGCTTCAAACATATTGGTTAAGTCCTCGATCGATTAGTATTCGTCAGCTCCATGTGTCACCACACTTCCACCTCGAACCTATCTACCTCATCGTCTTTGAGGGATCTTACTTACTTGCGTAATGGGAAATCTCATCTTGAGGGGGGCTTCATGCTTAGATGCTTTCAGCACTTATCCCGTCCACACATAGCTACCCAGCGATGCCTTTGGCAAGACAACTGGTACACCAGCGGTGTGTCCATCCCGGTCCTCTCGTACTAAGGACAGCTCCTCTCAAATTTCCTACGCCCACGACGGATAGGGACCGAACTGTCTCACGACGTTCTGAACCCAGCTCGCGTACCGCTTTAATGGGCGAACAGCCCAACCCTTGGGACCGACTACAGCCCCAGGATGCGATGAGCCGACATCGAGGTGCCAAACCTCCCCGTCGATGTGGACTCTTGGGGGAGATAAGCCTGTTATCCCCGGGGTAGCTTTTATCCGTTGAGCGATGGCCCTTCCATGCGGAACCACCGGATCACTAAGCCCGTCTTTCGACCCTGCTCGACTTGTAGGTCTCGCAGTCAAGCTCCCTTGTGCCTTTACACTCTACGAATGATTTCCAACCATTCTGAGGGAACCTTTGGGCGCCTCCGTTACCTTTTAGGAGGCGACCGCCCCAGTCAAACTGTCCGCCTGACACTGTCTCCTGCCCCGCTAAGGGGCATGGGTTAGAATTTCAATACAACCAGGGTAGTATCCCACCGACGCCTCCTTCGAAGCTGGCGCTCCGAGATCTCTGGCTCCTACCTATCCTGTACAAGTTGTACCAAAATTCAATATCAGGCTACAGTAAAGCTCCACGGGGTCTTTCCGTCCTGTCGCGGGTAACCTGCATCTTCACAGGTACTATAATTTCACCGAGTCTCTCGTTGAGACAGTGCCCAGATCGTTACGCCTTTCGTGCGGGTCGGAACTTACCCGACAAGGAATTTCGCTACCTTAGGACCGTTATAGTTACGGCCGCCGTTTACTGGGGCTTCAATTCGCAGCTTCGCTTGCGCTAACCACTCCTCTTAACCTTCCAGCACCGGGCAGGCGTCAGCCCCTATACGTCACCTTACGGTTTTGCAGAGACCTGTGTTTTTGCTAAACAGTCGCCTGGGCCTATTCACTGCGGCTCTCATGCGCTTGCACGCTCAAGAGCACCCCTTCTCCCGAAGTTACGGGGTCATTTTGCCGAGTTCCTTAACGAGAGTTCTCTCGCACACCTTAGGATTCTCTCCTCGACTACCTGTGTCGGTTTGCGGTACGGGCACCTCTCACCTCGATAGAGGCTTTTCTTGGCAGTGTGAAATCAGGAACTTCGTCCATACGGACTCGCCATCACAGCTCAACGTTACAGTGTGCGGATTTGCCTACACACACGCCTTACTGCTTGGACGCGCACAACCAACGGCGCGCTTACCCTATCCTACTGCGTCCCCCCATTTCTCAAACGGTGAGGAGGTGGTACAGGAATATCAACCTGTTGTCCATCGCCTACGCCTATCGGCCTCGGCTTAGGTCCCGACTAACCCTGAGCGGACGAGCCTTCCTCAGGAAACCTTAGTCATACGGTGGACGGGATTCTCACCCGTCTTTCGCTACTCATACCGGCATTCTCACTTCTAAGCGCTCCACCAGTCCTTCCGGTCTGACTTCAACGCACTTAGAACGCTCTCCTACCACTGACATCGTAGATGTCAATCCACAGCTTCGGTGAATCGTTTAGCCCCGATACATTTTCGGCGCAGCGTCACTCGACCAGTGAGCTATTACGCACTCTTTAAATGATGGCTGCTTCTAAGCCAACATCCTGGTTGTCTGTGCAACGCCACATCCTTTTCCACTTAACGATTACTTTGGGACCTTAGCTGGTGGTCTGGGCTGTTTCCCTTTTGACTACGGATCTTATCACTCGCAGTCTGACTCCCGTGTATAAATATCTGGCATTCGGAGTTTGTCTGAATTCGGTAAACCGGGATGGCCCCC
>NZ_CP126101.1:0-112500 GCF_030123245.1 Lysinibacillus pakistanensis | reverse complement strand
ATTTTTTTTCGAGGGCGACGGAAATGATTAATGATTCTGAAAATTAATTGCTGCAACAAAAAAAGCGTCTCTTTCAAGCATTGAGACGCCTTCAGGTAATTACATAATTAATTCTTTTGCTACTGGTACAATTAACTTGGATTCATTTTCTTCATAGTCTTGCACAAGATCATTTAATAAGGCGCGAAACTCAGGTGCTGTTTCAGTTTGATTAATAGCATTACGAGCTTTCCCGTTTCCTCTTATCCCCTTCAAATACCACGAGGCATGTTTACGCATTTCACGTACTGCTACAGCCTCGCCTTTTAATTGGATAAGACGCTCGAAATGAAGTAAACACACATCAATCTTTTCACGAACACTTGGCTCTTCCTTTAACTCACCTGTTTCTAGGTATTGAACTGTACGATAAATCATCCAAGGGTTGCCTAGGGCAGCGCGGCCAATCATTACAGCGTCTACGCCAGTTGTATCTAGCATCCGTTTAGCATCTAAAGGTGTCTCAACATCACCGTTACCCAGTACTGGAATCTTTACATTTTCCTTTACTTGACGAATAATGTCCCAATTTGCTTTCCCTTCATACATTTGCACACGGGTACGTCCATGAACCGCTACCGCAGATGCACCTGCACGCTCTGCCGCTTGTGCATTCTCGACAGCAAATATATGCTCGTCATCCCAACCAATACGCATCTTTACGCTGACAGGTTTTTCAACGGCATCTACAACTGCCGCTACCATTTCATATAATTTATTAGGATCTAAAAGTAAACGAGCGCCAGCTTCACATTTAATAATTTTATTAACAGGGCAACCCATATTGATATCTATAATATCTGCAGTTGTATTTACATCTACATATTTTGCTGCCTCTACTAATGTTGCCTTATCTCCACCAAAAATTTGTAGTGAAAGTGGGTTCTCACGCTCATCAATATAAAGCATACCTAAAGTTTTTTCGTTCTTATTGACAATCCCTTTATCACTAATCATTTCTGCATATACAAGCCCTGCTCCAAACTCTTTTACAGTTAGTCTGAATGCAGAATTACAAATTCCAGCCATTGGCGCTAATACGACACGGTTGTCCATAACAATATCGCCAATCTGAAACGGCTTCTCAGTTGCTTGACTCAATGGTGATTTCCTCCTTCGATGGGTTTTACATATCCTACAATGCTATGAAATGATTAATTATCCATACACACAATTGTTAATTGACTGATTGCAACATAACTAGCTTCTTAGACTCCAACCATAAGGCTACACCTTCGTCTACATAATTTAACTGTTGGCATATGTGATGTGCTTGTTGTAATTGTTCTCCAACAGGTACAGGTGTAATTTCTACCAACGGGACTAACACGAAGGCCCGCTCATACATTCTTGGATGTGGAACAATTAAGCTCTCAGTTTCAATATTTTCGTGATTGTATAGCAAAATGTCAAGGTCTATGATGCGAGGACCCCATCTAAATTCACGTACACGCCCAAGTTCCTGCTCAACTGATTGGCATATGGTCAATATTTCAGAAGAAGATAGGGCGGTTTTAATATGAACTGCAATGTTTAAAAAATCAGCTTGATCAGTGTAGCCAACAGCAGCCGTTTCATAAACAGATGAAATACGGACAACCTCAATCCCTTTATTATCTTTTAAAAGCTCTACAGCATGTTGGAGATTTTCTAAGCGCTCTCCCATATTCGTGCCAATTGATAGATAGACATTATTCATTAAAACTCGCCCCTCGTTACTTCAACTGAAACTTCTTTATAGTAACCGTGTATGGGTGGGTCCGGTTTAATAAGCTCTACACGAACACCTTTCACTTTATCTGCGTATGTCTCTAGGATACTATTTGCTATTTTCATGACAAGTGCTTCTATTAGCTTTAAAGGCTCACCTTCAACGATGTCACGACACAGCGCATAAACTTCAGCATAGTTTACCGTATAGTTCAGATCATCTGTTTCCCCAGCCTCTGTCATATCTACCGCAAGTGAAACATTCGCTCGGAAGCGTTGACCAAGTGTTGTTTCTGCTGATAATACACCATGATAACCATAAAACTGCATTTCCTTTAAATGAATATAGTCCATTACGCTTCCTCCTTGTAAGTACGTTTACCAACTAATACATCGGTCATATGGGTAGCTCGTGCCATTTCCTGTACATCATGCACACGAATAATATGACACCCCTTTTCTATGCCATAAACAACTGTTGCACTAGTGCCTTCTATCCGTTCCTCAACAGGTAATTTTAAAACATTACCAATCATTGATTTACGTGATGTTGCTAGCAAAACGGGATAGCCCATTGCCACTAAATCGTTTAAATGTTGCATCATTTTTATATTTTGCTCTGTAGTTTTGGCAAATCCAATGCCTGGATCTAAAATTATATGGCTATCAGGAACACCAGCACCGTGAGCAATGGCGATACTATTCTCCAAATTTGTTCTTGCAGTTGTCCAAAAGTCTAATCCGTAATCAGTATTTTCACGATTATGCATTAAAATAATCGGAACATGTAACTCTGCTGCGACCTTAGCAATCTCGGGCTCAGCCTTCGCTCCCCATATATCATTAATGATATGTGCTCCAGCCTCTATTGCAGCACGGGCGACATTTGCCTTATACGTATCAATCGATATAACAGCTGGTACTTCAGCCACTAGGGCTTGAATCACCGGAACAATGCGGGCTATTTCATCCTCATCCGAGATACGTGTATAGCCAGGGCGAGTAGACTCTCCGCCAACATCAATAATTTTAGCTCCCTCAGCTACCATTTTTTTCGCTTGTGCAACAGCAGCTTCTACGTTATTGTATTTGCCACCATCCGAAAATGAGTCTGGTGTGACATTTAAAATACCCATTACAATTGTTTCTTTTTTATAGTCTAAAGTAATACCATTAATCGTTAATGGTGTTATATATTTTTCTAGCATGATAACGCTCCTTCTATCCCTGCTCCACTTCTTTGATAAACGCTTCATGTATACTCGAATAAATAGGCCCTTCCTTGCCTAGCAACTGTTTGTTTACTAGTTTACGAATTGGCACAAGTTCTTGTATGGAGTTCGTAATAAAGCATTCAGAACTATTCTCGACATCTTCTTTAGTAAAGAGCCCTTCCTTTACATCAATGCCTAGGGATGCCGCCTTTCTGATCACCCATCCTCGGATAATACCGGGTAAAATACCTGTGTCCAAGGAAGGCGTATATAGTATATCATTTTTTACCCAAAAAACATTTGATGTTACACCTTCAGCCACATAACCATCTCTAGTTAAAAATAAACCTTCCTGTTGTGCTAAGGACGGTATTTCAAAGCGACCAAGAACATTATTCCCATAATGATGTGACTTAACGCGGACTCCCTTTTCAGAAGTATTGCGTGGCGTCTCGAGCCACTGTGCATTTTTTTCTGTACCCCTAGGTGCTGACGGTAATTCTTTACGAAAAACAATAACATTCGGTTGTTTGTATTCCGTAGGCTGTAGCCCAATACCATGTTCCCCTGCAGATACATTTAGACGGAAATAACCATCCTGTCCATTAGAATGTTTGTTTAAATGTTGAACAACCTCTAGTAAAACTTCTGAAGAATATGCCAAATGGATATGGTATTGTGATAAAGCAGCGTGTAATCTTTCCATATGCATGTCCCACTCAAATACTTTATCTCCATATGTCCGAAACGTCTCAAAAACGCCCAAGCCATATAAAAATCCATGATCAAATGGTGAAATACGTAAATCTTCCGCCTTTAGATACTCTCCGTTCATCCAACAATACATTTACTTCGCTCCCTCTACATACAATTCTATAAATTGGTGCAGAAGCTTTTTCCCTTGCTCTGTCATTATAGATTCTGGATGATACTGGACACCTTCAATAGGATAGTCCCTATGGCGAATGCCCATAATTTCACCTTCATCTGTCCAGGCAGTTATTTCAAAGCATTCTGGTAGTGTTTCCCTTTCTACAATGAGAGAATGGTAACGAGTAGCCTGAAACGGATTTGGCATGTCCTTATGTAGACCTCTGTCAGCATGTAATACAGGTGAAGTTTTTCCATGCATTAAACGTTCTGCTTGAATAACATTTCCTCCAAATACCTGTGCTATCGCCTGATGCCCGAGACAAACACCTAAAATCGGAATATTTCCCGCGAAATATTTAATAATGTTCAGGCTTTCACCCGCTTCATTTGGACTGCACGGTCCAGGTGAAATAACAATCATATCGGGTGCAAGTTGCTCAATATCCTTTACTGTTAATGTATCATTTCTTTTCACAACTAGTTCATGACCAAATTCCCCAAAATATTGAACTAGGTTATACGTAAAAGAATCATAGTTATCAATCATTAAAATCATTTTGCTCGCTCCTCCGCCATTGCCTTTGCCTGCCACATAGCCTTTGCTTTATTCAAGGACTCTTGATATTCTCGCTGCGGCACAGAGTCAATGACAATTCCTGCTCCTGCCTGAATATGTGCTACACCTTGTTTTATAAAGGCTGTACGAATAACAATATTGAATTCCATATCACCTGTATAGCCAAGCCAGCCAATTGAGCCTGTATATAACCCACGTCTTACAGGTTCTAATTCTTCAATTATTTCCATCGTACGAATTTTGGGGGCACCTGTAATTGTACCGCCCGGGAACATAGCACGTATTACATCTGCATTTGATTTACCTTCGGCGATTTCTCCTCGCACGTTAGACACTATATGCATTACATGAGAATAGCGTTCAATAACCATAAACTCATCCACCTCTACTGTTCCATATGTGGATACTCGTCCTAAATCATTGCGCTCTAAATCAACGAGCATTACATGTTCTGCTCGTTCCTTTTCGTTGTCGATTAATTCCTTTGCCAATTCTATATCCTCTTGCTCAGATTTCCCTCTAGGTCTTGTACCCGCTATTGGTCGTGTAGACAATTCATTTCCATGACGCTTCACTAAAAGCTCCGGTGATCCAGAGACAACCGCAAAGTCGGGTGCTTCAATGTAAGCCATATAAGGAGATGGATTGAAAGTACGTAATGCTTCGTATACATCCATCGCTGATGCAGTTAATTTTTTAGATTGACGAACAGATAAGTTCACTTGAAATACATCGCCTTGCCCTATATAAGATTGAATTCTACTTACTGCTTCTTCAAAGTCAGTTCCTGCAAATGATACTAGTAATTCACTTTCATCATTTACTATTTCTACTGCACTTGTTTTTTCAAATTTGCGGTCATTTAAACCTGCTTCTGCCGCTACATGCCATACATTAGCCCAATCTTCTAAATTGACATCACTGCTTTCTAGCTTCATAAGTGTTACTTCATTTGTGTTCACATCGTGTACAGCCCAGCAGTCGAAAATATAAAAATATATATCAGGAACATGTAAATCGTCCTCTGCGCAATCTGGTAATTCTTCAATTTTTCGCGCATAATCATACGCTACAAATCCGATTGCTCCACCTTGAAATACTGGAAGGGTAGCATTGTATGAAACTTGATATTTTGCTACCAAATCCTCTAATAATGATAGGGATTCACCCAGTAGAATTTCACTATCACCATTTCGCCACTTCACAAGTAGCCCACCCTTAACTGATTGCGCAATGGCTAATGGATTCCATGCGGCTATCGTAAAATGTCCTCCACGTCCACTTTCTAAAAATACATGTGCTTGTTCTGCTGCTACTTGCTTTTTATAGCTATAAAAAAACGAATCTGCATTCATCGTTATTGTTTTCGTTAGTATTGTCTTCAAGCTGCCATTCCCCTTTAAATCATTTGATGTGATACCATCTTAACTTGAATATTGCTGAGAAGCGAATATTTTTAAATCGTTCCAATAAATTTCATACATAACAAATGCTCTAAAATGTTTACATGTCTATTAACAACTCTGGTCGTTGAGAAACTAGCTATCTAAATCGAAAAAATTCAGCCCTAAAATTCCCTTTAACAGAAAAAAGACTCCTCGTTAAAGGAGCCTTTGTTAGCAAATCTTAGATTAGTCTTCAAATTGATATAAAGGTGTTGATAAATAACGTTCACCATTAGATGGAACAATTGCAAGGACATTTGAGCCTTTTCCTAAACGTTTCGCTGTTTCAATTGCCGCATAGATTGCTGCACCTGATGAAATACCACACAAAATTCCTTCTTCACGCGCTACTTTACGTGCAACTTCGAAAGCAATCTCATTTTCAACAGGGAATACTGAAGAATAGATATCTGTATCTAACACTTCAGGTACGAAACCAGCGCCAATACCTTGAATCTTATGTGGTCCTGGTTGACCGCCAGAAAGTACTGGTGAATCCTTTGGCTCAACTGCAATAATTTCAATCTCCGGGTATTTTTCTTTTAATACGGCACCTGCACCCGTAATTGTACCTCCTGTACCTACTCCAGATACAAATGCATCAAGCGTTAAACCATCAAATGCTTCAACAATCTCTGGGCCTGTTGTCAAACGGTGAATAACAGCATTAGCAGGATTTGTGAATTGTTGTGGTAAAAAGTAACCTTTTTCTGTGGCTAATTCTTCCGCTTTAGCAATTGCCCCCTTCATACCTGCTGGACCAGGTGTTAAAACAAGCTCTGCTCCGTATGCACGTAATAAATTTCGGCGCTCTAAGCTCATTGTCTCTGGCATTACTAAAATCGCTTTATAGCCTTTAGCTGCTGCGATCATTGCAAGACCAATACCTGTATTACCAGAAGTAGGCTCAATAATAGTACCTCCTGGCTTTAACGTACCGTCTTTTTCAGCTGCTTCAATCATCGCCAATGCTAGACGATCTTTTACTGAGCTACCTGGATTAAAATATTCTAATTTTACATAAACCGTACCTTCATTTTCGCCTGTTGCATGATTTAACTTTACAATTGGTGTTTTTCCAACTAATTCAGCTACCGAGTTCGCTAATCTACTCATTTATTAATCCACTCCTAATCCCTACTATTTTTATAGGTTTTACTTATTTTGTATTTTATCAATTTTTCCATTCGATTGTCAATAAATAAAGCATATATTTTCAGAATATTTATTGAAACATAGAAAAGAATCCGCCGAACTTTCGAGAATATGCCAATAAGCTGTTGACGCAAAACGTCTGCAGTATTATTTGGCTCACCTATCCCGCAGATTTCTTACAGATTCTTCCTAAACGCATTGGAGCTAGCTATTATTTATCTTTTTTCTCTTCTCCATAATACCAAGTTGCCTTGAATTCAGACCAAAATGCTTCTGGAGTAACAGATTGCGGTAATTGATCTAGCGCAAGCTCACGTTCAATATGCTCTTTCACATCTTCATATGTAAAGGATTGTCCTTCTACGATTTCTTGGACTTGCACAATTCCATAATGACCGTTATTAAGCTTAAAGGCTTTACTTACCTCTTTAGCTTTTAATGCCTTTGCAGCCTTTATAATTGCTGGATCAACGTTTTCCTGTTTTTCTGTGAGGAAACCGATATCTCCACCCAAACTAGCAGAGGCACTATCTAAAGAAATTTCTCGTGCTAGCACGGAAAAATCAGAGCTATTTTTTAGCTCTTTTAATGCTTCCTCAGCAGCTTTTTTGGAATCCACTTCTATGAAATTGGTGCGATAGCTTGTTTTCGTATTATACAGGGATTGATTTTCTTCATAATATTTTTCAATACTATCCTTTTTTATTACTACATCTTTTGTTAATACTTTATCCAAAATAAGTTGTGAGCGTATTTTTTGTCGCAGTTGCTCAGCAGACAGATTTTGCATTGCCGTATCAAATTTATCCTGGGCAGAGCGCATTAATGCAAGCTCTAAATCAATCTCCTTATCTGTAACTTTAATTTTATATTTCTTAGCTGCCTTCTCCATCACAGATTCATTTACTAAATTTTGTAGTGTCTCTTTACCATAGCGTTCTTCCATGGCAATCATCCACTCCTGACGAGTGATAACCTCCCCGTCAATGGCAGCGACCTGTTCATCGCTGCCAATCTCTTGACCTTTGTTTGGGATTAACCAAGCAATCAACCATAAAATATTTCCTAATAACAAAACGGCTATAACTGTTAAAGCTGGTTTCGTTTTTAAACGTCGTTGCAATAGAGGCGTTTGGTTTGGCGTTGCAGAGATTGAAGGTCGGCGATTACGCGTTGAGCTCATCAATATAACCTTCTAGTTCTTCTTTGGAGAAATGATATGTTTCTAAACAGAAATGACATTGTGCTTCGGCACCGCCATCTTCATTGATCATTTCTCGAATTTCTGCTGTTCCTAAACCTAAGATTGCTGCCCCAAAACGCTCTTTTGAACACTGACATTTAAACTCTACTGGCATGGAATCTAAAATCTGTAGATGGTCTTCCCCTAATACCGCTTCTAAAATTTGCTCAGGCGTAAAGCCCTTTTCAATCATTTTGGAAACGGGCTCTAATGTTGAAAGGTGCTGTTCGATTTCATTAATTGTCTCTTCATCACAGCCAGGCATCAATTGAAGAATAAACCCTCCAGCTGCAAGAATCGTATTATCAGGATTTACTAAAACACCTAACCCAACCGATGACGGTACTTGCTCGGATGTAGCAAAATAGTAAGTAAAGTCTTCAGCGATTTCACCTGAGACAATAGGCGTTTGTCCAGAAAACATATCTCTTAAACCAAGGTCTTTAACAACCGTAAGAGCTCCCTCTGTACCTACACCCGCGCGAACATCCAACTTACCCTGCTCGTTTAGATCGAAATGGACGTGTGGATTTGTAACAAAACCACGTACATCACCTTTAGCATTACTATCGATAACCATTGGACCAATTGGACCGTTGCCCTCAATTTTAATAGTGATTTTTTCTTCACCTTTCAGCATGGCACCCATCATTACAGCAGCGGTCATAGATCGACCAAGGGCTGCCGATACAACAGGCCACGTATTATGACGGTGCTGAGCCTCCCCTACAGTCGCTGTTGTACAAGCTGCAAAAACACGAACTTGTCCGTTGAACCCTAAGCCTCGTACTAAATAGTCTTTCATAAATGAAATGTCCCTCATTTCCTATTGGTTGCGTTTATATAGCTTATATAAACCTTTTAATGTTAAAAACGGATCAACCACATCAATTACCTGTGTCTCTCCAGCGATTAAATTAGCTAAGCCACCAGTGGCAATCACGAATGGCTCTTCCTTACTTTGTGCTTTCATGCGATTAACGATGCCCTCAACTTGTCCAACAAAACCATAAAATATTCCGGCCTGCATCGCAGAAACGGTTGTTTTTCCTACAATATGCGTAGATCTCAATATTTCAATACGTGGTAACCTAGCCGCTTGTGTATAAAGGGCCTCCGTAGAAATCGTAATACCTGGGGCGATTGCACCTCCCATGTAATCACCTTTTTCATTTAAGTAACAAAATGTTGTAGCAGTACCAAAATCAACAATAATAATTGGTGCTTTATAAGCATCAAGAGCCGCAATTGCATTCACAATGCGATCGGAGCCAACCTCACGTGGGTTCTCATACTTAATATTCAAACCAGTTTTCACACCAGGTCCTACAACAAGCGGTTTTTTACGGAAATATTTTTGACACATCGCTTCTAACGAAAACATTATTGGTGGTACAACAGAGGAAATAATAATGCCGGTTATTTGTTCAAATGAGATGCCTGCATGATTAAAGAAAGCTAAAACTTGCATTGCGTATTCATCTTCAGTCTTGTGAAGATCTGTCACCATACGCCAATGAAAGGCTAAATGATCGTTTTTATCATAAACCCCTAAAACGATATTTGAATTTCCTGCATCTAAAACTAATATCATAGTGACACCCCCAATTTCTTGCACCTCATTGTCATTGTAACTGGCTCTATGCATTTGATACAACTATACAATGTGTAGTCGATAAAGTTAAAACACTTTTAAAAATGATACCATACTTTACACTCTACGAAATAGCATTCGTGCTCACTTTAAAAAGGAGCCACCCGTCTATTAAGTAGCTCCTTACAGTTTATTTAAAATTAAACTTTTCTGGATCAGGACCGCAACGTAATCCATCATGTAATGCATCTAACTGAGACATTTCTTTTTCAGTTAGTGCAAAATCAAAAACATTTAGATTCTCTGACATACGTGCAGGAGTCATTGTTTTCGGAATGGTTACTACCTCATGCTGAACATCATAACGTAACACAATTTGAGCTGGTGTTTTGCTGTATTTTGACGCCAGCTCCTGAATCAATGCTTCTTCTAATAAAGCTCCATTCATCAGTGGGGACCATGCTTCTACTTGGATTCCTTTTTCTTTGCAATATGCACGTACTTCCTCTTGCGTTAGATGTGGATGAAATTCAATCTGATTAATAACCGGAATAACTGTTGCTTCCTTCAATAAATTTTCTAAATGATGTACATGAAAGTTACTAACACCTATTGATCGTACACGGCCATCCTGATATATTTTCTCAAGCGCTTTATAAACATTCATGTAATTATCATCGATTCCTGGCCAATGAACTAAATACAAATCTAAATACTCTAACCCTAATTTCTCTAAACTGCTTTCATATGCAGCAAGTGTTTCTTCATAGGAAAGCCCAGCATTCCATACTTTTGATGTGACGAACAGCTCCTCACGAGTTACCAAGCCTTCCTCGATTGCTGCGCGAATTCCTCGTCCAACACTTTCTTCATTGCGATATACTTGCGCAGTATCAATACTACGATAGCCCTTTTTAATAGCTGTTTTTACTGCCTCAGCCAAATCATCTCCTTCAGGTACTCGAAACACACCATACCCTACTAACGGCATTACTAAGCCATTATTCAATGTTACATTCTCCATGTTTCTATTCACTCCAATCTCGTTTGCTATACAAGCGCCATAAGTAGCTTCCTCAAAATTTCTTTGATAACCAGACTGTTCTAGAATCCCTTAGTGAGAATCGCAAGTTGTAAAAACGTCTATCTTGAAATTTATATCTATATCCTAATACCTGTTAACGAAAAAAGGCAAAGAAAAAGACTGTTCACTTAATGTAAACAGTCTTTCTTAATTTAATCACGTTTTTCATCGATACCTTTTGGTGCATTATGATTGAAGTCCGTGCCCTCTTTTGGTAAATCAGCTGTTGTTGGATTTGGCTCTTTGCTAAGCAATTCCTTTTTAACAGTTGGCTCACCAACGATATCTAAAGTTGGTTTAGTTTCAGCTTTAGGAGCTTTTTCCTCAATTACCTCAACAGCCTCTGGTTCTGGTAAGACGCCGTGATCACGCAAATGTTCGATTTCTTGCGCATTCAATGTTTCTTTTTCCATCAAAGTATTGGCAATTAAATCAAGTAATTGGCGTTTTTCCGTTAAGATACGCTTAGTACGCTCATATTGAGAATCGATAATTTTTTGCATTTCTTTATCAATCTCATAAGCAATTGAATCCGAGTAGTTTTGATCTGAATTAAAATCACGACCAAGGAATACATTTCCACCCTGACTTGAACCAAACTGCATCGCACCGAGGTTTTCACTCATACCATATTCAGTTACCATAGCACGCGCAATACTTGTCACCTTTTGGAAGTCGTTATGTGCACCAGTAGAAACTTCACCAAGCACAATTTCCTCAGCGACACGACCACCCAATAGTCCAGCAATGCGGTCTAACAATTCTTGTTTTGTTGTAAAGAAGCGTTCTTCCTTAGGTAACATAATCGCGTAGCCTCCTGCTTGACCACGAGGAACGATTGTTACTTTGTGTACTGTATCCGCTTCATCTAGTTCTAAACCAACGACTACGTGACCAGCTTCATGGAAGGATACAAGCTTTTTCTCTTTTGCAGAATATACACGACTAGCTTTAGCTGGACCAGCGATTACTCGGTCAGATGCTTCATCGATATCTGCCATATTAATTGTACGTTTGCTTTTACGTGCTGCTACAAGTGCAGCCTCATTTAACAAGTTTTCTAAGTCAGCCCCTGAGAAACCTGGTGTACGCTGAGCAACAGCTGCTAAATCAACTGAGTCCGCTAAAGGCTTGTTGCGTGCATGTACCTTAAGAATTGCTTCACGCCCTTTTACATCAGGATGACCAACTGTAATTTGACGATCAAAACGACCCGGACGTAATAACGCTTTATCTAAAATATCTGGTCGGTTAGTTGCTGCAATAATAATAATACCTTCATTTGCGCCGAAGCCATCCATCTCAACCAATAATTGGTTAAGCGTTTGTTCACGCTCATCATGGCCACCACCAAGACCCGCGCCACGTTGACGACCTACTGCATCAATCTCATCGATAAAGATAATACATGGAGCGTTCTTTTTCGCATTTTCAAATAAATCACGAACACGAGATGCACCGACACCGACAAACATCTCTACGAAGTCAGAACCTGAAATCGAGAAGAACGGTACGCCTGCCTCACCCGCTACTGCTCGTGCAAGCAATGTTTTACCTGTACCTGGAGGACCTACAAGTAAGATACCTTTTGGAATACGTGCACCGATTTCAGTGAATTTGCGGTGGTCTTTTAGGAAATCTACCACTTCTACAAGTTCTGCTTTCTCTTCATCAGCACCCGCCACATCTGTAAAACGAACTTTTTTCTTTTGATCATCGTATAGCTTTGCTTTGCTTTTACCAAAGCTCATTACTTTATTGCCGCCACCTTGCGATTGACTCATCAGGAAGAAGAATAAGAAAATGATAATGATGAAAGGAATAATCCCTGTAAAGAATTGAATCCATCCACTTGTTTCCGGTGCTGTTAAATAGCTAATATTACTATTCTTATCCTTAGCAGCCTCATCGATACGGTTCAATAAAGCTTGGTTTTCACGAGGGATATTTGTTGTAAAGCGTTGGCCCTTCTCATAACCTTTCATCGTACCCTCAACGATATATACTTGTTTATCAGGTTGAATTGTAGCACTTGTTATTTCTTTCTTATCTAGAGCATCTTGAAACTCAGAATAAGTTAACTCTTTCGTTGGTGCATTTCCACCACTGAAAGTACCAAAAATACCGATAATCACTAGGAAAATCAGTAAATAAAATATGGTATATCGAAATATTCGATTCATCTCCAGCCTCCTCATTACAAACAGAAAAATTATAAGTAAAATCTTAACATATCATGATTTCATCATACAACGAAAAGCCTTATTTAAAAAAAGTTTGGTTCGCTTTTTGTCGAAATAGAAACATATTTATGTCATAATCACTGCATCCCAGCGTAATTGTACCTGTTCCTGGATCTCAGCACAGCTAAACAATGTGTCAAGATTTCGAATTATTATTAATTCAATAAAAATCTGACCTTCGCTGAAGGCTTACTTTTCATAGCTGGGGTCTTTCGTTAACTCTTAGAAAGAATATACTTCCGGTTTTAAGATACCGATATATGGTAAATTACGATACTTTTCTGCGTAATCTAAGCCATATCCCACAACAAAACCATCTGGTACTTCAAATCCTACATAATCAGCTGCTAAATTTACCTTACGACCTGACGGTTTATCTAACAATGTCACGATTTTGATGGATTTTGCTTTGCGGTATTTAAATAAGTCTACTAAATAGCTTAATGTTAAACCACTATCGATGATGTCCTCGATAATTAATACATCACGTCCCTCAACGCTTGTATTTAAATCCTTAAGAATTTTTACTTCACCTGATGATACTGTGGCATTTCCGTAGCTAGATACATCCATAAAGTCTAGCTCAATGAAAGAATCGAAACGCTTCATCAAATCAGTCATAAATGGCATTGCTCCTTTAAGAACACCAACTGCTAACGGGAATGAATCTTTGTATTCTGCAGTCAATTGTGCTCCTAGCTCAGCAATTCTTTCTTGCAATTGTTCCTCTGTAATCATAATTTTTTCGATGTCATTTTGTAACATATCGATTCCTCCTCGTGTGTATCAAAAAATCTTCAACCTTTATGGTGAAATGTTTTACAAAGACCTTAGTCTACGATGAGCACTGTATCATCGTTTGGTTGCGGAGTGTTTGAAAAAAACATACCCATACGCACACCAATTACCGCTACGACCTCATCGGATGGAGAAATCAGTAACGGCCAGCTATTTCGCTCATTTAAAGGAATCTTTTCATCTATAAAAAGGCGAGATAAGCGTTTTGGCTGATCCATTCCTTTTAACAGCATTCTATCCCCTTCCTTACGAGTTCTAACATAAAGAGGAAGTTTGAGTTTGCTAGCGTTAAAATAAAAAAGTTGTGCAGTATCCGTCAGCAATTCAGACGATAAATCAGGCAACTTGACTACGCATAAACGTTCACCGTTTGTCAGTGTTGTCCACCCATTAGCAGTCGAAATAATTTTTTTCTCAGGAGAAGTTTGACCTTCTAATGGTTCTTTCTTCTGAATCGATAATTTTCCGTAACGGCGAACTGCTAGAAATTCTTCTGGCAAGTGAACTTCAGCATATCCAGCTGTCGTATCACAAAGCTTTAAAATTGAAGCCAATAAAGCATAACTTTGTATCGTATTTGAATCTTTGTAAAGATAGTTTAATAGTATTAAAATGAGCCTCCTTTGTAAAGCAAGTGGTACCAATTGAAAGGCCTCAATTTCCATGCTATATGTATTTTCGTCTAATTTTTTTACTGTTCTAGAAAATACATCCTCTGCTAATGTCATTAAATAGGCATCATCTTCTTGTAATTGTTCTGTAAAATGGGTCACCTGCTCGGTTACTCGTGGATTTTCTGCCTCCAATAATGGCACCACATGATGTCTAAAACGATTACGTACATAGGTGTCTTTAAAGTTGCTTGCATCTTCACGGTAATCTAAACCTTGTCTAAGTAAATATTCCCTTATTTCAGACTTTGTAACCGTTAAAAACGGACGAATTAATGATTTTCCTGCAAAAAAACGCTGTGGCCGAATACCTTGCATACTGTTAATCGTTGCATTTTTAGTCAGGGACATTAATACTGACTCCAGTTGGTCGTCCGCATGATGTGCAGTTACAAGCTTGCTTGCATTTGTTTTTTGCATAACCTCTTTAAAATATTGATACCTTTCTCTACGACAAATAAGCTGTGTATTTCCATTTTCTAAAGCCATAATCTCTGGTATTGGAATTGCTTTTGCATGTAAATATATTTCATGATTATCACAATATCTTTGGACGAAGGCTCTATCCTCAGCAGACGCTTCTCCTCTTAACATATGATCAACGTGAATTGCCTCTACCTTTATTCCCCATTTATCTTTTGTTTGAACAAAATAGTGAAGCAAAGCCATGGAATCTACTCCACCCGAAACGGCGATGAGAAGATGGTCGTCTTGCTGTATTAATTGCTTTTCTTCGATTACTGATTTGACCCTTAATTCAAATGACAAACGCTTCTCCTCCCCTTTTCGCTGATTATTTTAATCATTTAACTCATAGAATATTGAACTGGTCTAAAGACAGCCCAAGTAGGTACAACATGTGTTACCTCTAACATCAATACTGTACAATCATCTTCAATATCATAGTGCGTTTGGAAAGACTGCATGATCGTCGTTAATTTTTCTTGTATGGATTGGGTCGTACTTGCTACCTGCTGAGCATAAGCTAAAAAGGACTCTTCTTGTTCATCCCAATCGGCAATACTTGAAAATAACCCATCAGAATGCATTAGAATGACATCCCCTGCCTTCAGTTTTCTTTTTTCCGCCTCAATTGCTGAAATAGATAAAAACCCAACAGGTGCTGCATTACTTTCAACTTTTAGCACCTCTTTTCCACGTAAGATATACGTAGACATTCCCCCTGCCTTCCATGACCATAAATCGCCATGCTGTAAATCGACAAGGGCAAAATCCAGTGTTGCATACATATCATCCTGTTGCTTTAAGGACATCACATAATGCAATGTGTGCATTGCAGTCTCTGGGTTCATATTGTAATTTAAGCATTCTCGCATTAAATGTATGAGTTTTCTACTTTCATGCTGTGCTTCTTTACTCTGGCCCATACCATCTGACAGTAAAATTGCAAATAATCCCGGATGTAGTTGAAATAACGCATGGGAATCTCCAGAATATAATGTAGCGCCTTTTGACATACTATATATATCATACTCTACTTCAAAACTAATAGCTGAACTAAAGCTTACTTGAATGTGGCGAAATGGTACATCACACGCTACTACCTTTTCAATTTCAAACGGTTCTTCAAAAATATCATATAAAATCGGTAGTATCATCCTTTCTGCCAATGTTGTATCCTCTTCCCAATCGACTCGAGCTGGTGTGAGCGCACAGACAATTTTTCTTGCTCCAGGTTTATTACTCAGCACATCTAGCTGGAAGCATTCAATATGCGCCTCCTTGAGTTTTTGAATAATATCCTTTTCCACACTAACAAATGATACGGTGTCCTCCTTCATCTCTGCAATTAGCTGATTTAGATGATTGCTCATATCTCGTAGTTGAAGTGCAATCATTTTCTTTCCATGGAAATACTGTCCATTAATTCGCTCCCTATATAGCTCTGTTTCTAGCTCCTCGAAAATTTTTGTAGATTTCACGCATTTATAACGAATTTGGTCCTCTGCCCGATTTATTGCAGATTCCTTCCCTACACCCTTCATATGGAACCAGTCTGTCATCAGTTTGTCCATACCGTTATTTTGAGCACCCCAACAGCGATCATAACGAAAACAGCTTAAGCATGTATTCATTGGTGACACTTCCTTTGAAGCCTCAACAGGAGTTGTCATAAAGCGCTCAAACACAAGTTCTTTCATGAATTGTACGAAATGTTGAAAATGCTCTAATTTATAAGTGACATGCTCCGTTAACCAATTTTGACGGGCGAGTAAGATTTCCTCACGCTGCGGAAATAGCTTGTCCCTTACCTTATCAGAATACTTTTTGGGAACGGTTAGGAATGCAATACTACCTACAGCAATGGATGTAAAATAAACGCTATCTAATGGTAATGTTGCGTCATAAAATAAAAAAAATACACTAGGTAAGATGCTACCAATCGCCACTCCAAAGCGACCTGCACGTGCCCCCATTCCCGCACACAGTCCAGTTAACGTAGCAACCGAAAGCATACCAGTAAAAGACAGCTTTGCGACCCCTATGAGCGTTCCAAGCACTGCTCCAATTACAGTTGCTAATGGCACACTTCCCACTAATGCACCAAAGCATATAAATAGCTGCAATAAAAAAATAGGTAGAGAGAAATAACTAATTACAACTGTTTGCATTCCAGTAAGCATGGCGGCAAAAACCACTAATCCAGAACCAAGCTTTTCATATGTCCAATGACTTGTAAACCATTCATAGGAATTAACAAAAAGGACTTGCATAAAAAGAGTCATAATAAGTGCTAATGCAGCTTCACAGCCAACATAAAATTGTACAAGCATGGGAGGTAAGCCCTGATACATAACCCCCTGCCATATCATTTGAACAAGCAATATGGCTAATGCAACTGAAATACTTTGAGGAAGCTTCCAATAGCGAAAACGTATGATACACTCATACATGGCAATTTGTAAGGCTAAAATAACAACCTGTCCAAAACCAAGAAAGAATCCTCCAATTAAGCCACCAAATAAAACATATTTAGCATATTCCTTATACTTCGTTCGTATAATTGCCCAAAAAGGAACCGAGAAAGGTACAGCTGCTTCAAATACAACAGACTGAGCTAAAAAAAAGGATGTTATAAAAAATAAAGAGCCAATAAACAACTGCCTTCTTTTTACTCCAAATTTATGATCAGCTACGTTTGCTGTGTCAAACCAATCAATACTTGTCATTTCACTATCCCCTTTCCACACTTTCGGTTATTATAAAAAATTATGTGTGGAAAGATTGTCTGACGGTGACAAGAAAAATTTTAAAAATTTCGACGAATACATATGCATAAATACGGGAATTGGCAGCAATCTCTACAAAAATTTTAGCTACTTTAACGATAATCTACTTTTTTATTAAATTAAATCATCATCACAAATCGTTTTCAGATCTTTAAAACTTAGCAACCATAGGATTAGGTATCACAATTAATCTTCGATCTTTAATGTTTTTCCACTTTTCGTCATAAATATAATGGTCAGAATTTACACTGATAAGTTTCTACTTAAGAACAAATTATTTGCTAAAATTCCCACTTATAAAGATAAATCCTTCATAACTATAGCTTCTTACATTACAAATCTTAAATCATTTTTATTTTGTTAAGAAAGATGCATATTTATTAATATTTTTTATAAAGTTACTTGACACTAGTGATAAAGGCTTGTATTATTTAATTTGTTGCTTTAAGAGTTTGCGGAAGTAGTTCAGTGGTAGAACACCACCTTGCCAAGGTGGGGGTCGCGAGTTCGAACCTCGTCTTCCGCTCCATATTTATTTTTGGCGGCCTAGCTCAGCTGGCTAGAGCGTACGGTTCATACCCGTAAGGTCGGGGGTTCGATCCCCTCGGCCGCCACCATAGAGAGGCCCCTTGGTCAAGTGGTTAAGACACCGCCCTTTCACGGCGGTAACACGGGTTCGAATCCCGTAGGGGTCATCATAAAAAGGCGTCTCAGATTATTGTCTGAGGCGCCTTTTTTAAGATTAGAAAAAACTGGGATATAAAAATTATTTAGTTATATTAGAATTGTAGAAATTACTTATTTTCTCTATCTCTGCCTACTATTAATATGGCATACTATAGAGAGAATAGAACATGATATTAGGAGGTTAATCCTTTGAGTTCATTAACAAAAGCCGCTTTAATTTGTGGTAGTGGCTCCATGATTATTCTTATATCTATCCTTATAAATTTACCATTTGTCGTACAGATATTTTTACTCCTTACTGGACTAGCCGTAAGTGTTTACGGTGTTCTATTACTTGTAAAAATGATAGTAAGGCCTACTGATAAATCCTCTGAGACTACTGTGGAAGAAGCAACCGTATCAACACTTAAAAAGAAAAAAAGGCCAACTTCAACATTATAAAAAACAGTAATTAAGTATCATTCGTTATTGAGGAAATGATGAGGGTGCAGTTTGTTTATTCTTGCACTAATTTTTTTATTTAAGTAATCCATCATTTTTATTAAATACTGGATCCTTTTTTAAATAAACAAAAAAAGGATCAGCTCTTTTAAAAAGCTAATCCCAACTCTATTTCATACACTTTTTCTACGATTAAAACAGTCAGCAAACTACCCTCTTCTAGCTCCACGACCACCGCGTTTTGACTCTGTAGCACGTTTAAGCGTTGCTAGACGCTCATCACTATCTTTTAAGAAACGTGCCATTTTTTGCTCAAAATTCTCTTTTGGCTGGTGGCGCTCGTTGCGATCGTTAGAACGATTGTCACGACGTGGGCGTTGAGGACGCTCTGGTCTCTCAACTTGAGGCTTTGCTTTACGAATTGAAAGACCAATCTTTCCATCCGCTTCAACATTCATCACTTTTACTTCAACTTCATCTCCAACTTTTAGATGCTCATTGATATCTTTTACATAATTGTCAGCAACTTCACTGATGTGAACTAAGCCTGTTTTGCCATCTGGCAGCTCAACGAATGCTCCAAAATTTGTGATTCCTGTTACTTTACCTTGTACCTTGCTGCCTACTTCAATTGACATAAAAAAAATGCTCCTCCTTAAAAATTAAGCGACTCTTTTGAGCCATGTAATCAATTTAATCAAACTTTTTACTACAATAAGTTTCTCTTTTCATTATATATAACAATAAAAGTGTGTCAACAATACATAGCTCTTCAGTCGTCTTTTTTATCCTTCTTCTCAGGAATAATGAAAATAATTTCACCTTTTTCGGATAAGAAATACTCTTTACGTAACATCTTTGCGATATATTCATCATCTTCTAATTGCTTAATTTTAAGATTTAATGAATCTCGTTCATCTTTTAATTCTGTAAGATGCTGATTCGCTTCGTCCTTTTTCTTCTCTTTTTCAGCTAAAATTTCATTTTGATGGAAAAGTATATTAACGAGAAAGGCGATAATAACGACTGGTACAATCGCAAAAAAGACAATACGGCGTATTTTTCGTTTACGAGCTTGTTTTTTACGATTAATGGCTTTATCCGTGTTACGGACATAGTCATTATCAAGCTTAGTAAAGTTTCGTTGGTCATCATTTGATGAATGACGTTTAGTCATGCCCGCACCTCCGAAAATTATTGTTGTTTCTTATTATACTTGATAAATTTAAATTTTTTTAAAAAAGTGTTGGACAAATACGAATAAATTTTGACAAAAGGTCTTAAAACAAACATACAAACATTTATGACTATTTCCAAAATTTGTCGAATAATGGCGATTATTAATCGTACGATGAACCAGAAGGGTCTCCATGTTATATTTACCAAAATCCTTGCTATGAAACGTAAAAAAGTTTGAAAAAACGTTTGATACAAAAAAATTCCAGCAATTTGCGCTAGCGGGTCATAAGCCCGCCAAGCGCCATCTTTAAGCCAAAATAGTAAATAATAAGTCAGCCCCCCCAGTAGAATCCAAGTAAGTAATTCAAATACCATCATCCACTTTCGAAGGCTTGACCTTTTTGGAGTTGAAAAAACAATAAGCCTAACACTATCAATTATAAAACCAACTGCTATACCGCTCAAAACCATGACTAATAGCTGTACAAATTGTTCACTAACAATCATCCAAACAATCTATGAAGGAAACCTTTCGAGAAGCCACTTTCTTCCTCGTCATACTGTAAGGTTTTTACAGTTCCTTCAAGTGTCAATAGTCCTTTATCAACATCTAAATGAACGATATGCAGTTCCTCTCCACGGATTAACAAATGCCCTTGGGACGTCTTGATGAAAAATTCTTCCTGATCAAAGCGTTCAATTGATTTTACAGAAGTCATGTCCATTCTTTTACGATTACGAATCGTTAAAATATGTTCTCCAGATGGAATTGTGTAACGGTTACTTTCTTGATGTAGCGTCATTTTCTTCCTCCTTTAGTCGTCCTAGCTTCTGTTCACTTTATGCGGACAACCTTCAAAGCATGACAACTTTATAAAAGTTATCTACTACTAAGGAGGAATTCAGAAATAATAACTTCTTTCATTCAATTATTCCTCATCATCAATAAACTCTGGCTCTATTTTATCCAAACGCTCCTCTTTTAATATAGTAAACATTTTCGCAGCGTCTTCTTTTTTCACAGTGTCTCGCAATTCATCAACACGTGCAGTGACAATTTTTTGCCCAAAACGAATAGCTAGCTCATCACCAGCTTTTACTGTACTACTTGCTTTTGCGACCTTTCCATTTATCGTAATACGACCCTGATCCGCCACTTCTTTCGCTAGTGTGCGGCGCTTAATTAAACGCGATACTTTTAAAAATTTATCTAATCTCATAATTTACTCCTTTTCTATCCGCTTAGCTTCATTCCAGAAAGCATCTAATTGTTCTAAAGTATAATCAGAAAAAGGCTTTCCGCTTTCTTTTACCCTCTTTTCAACATAACCAAATCGTCTCGCAAACTTCTCATTCGCATGTAACATTGCCTCTTCTGGAGATAACTTATAAAAACGTGCTAAATTTACAAGTGTGAATAATACATCTCCAAACTCATCAAGACGTGACGCATTTGTACCTTTTGTCACTTCATGACGAAATTCCTGCCATTCCTCTGAAAATTTGTCCCAGGCACCATCCACATCAGGCCAGTCGAAACCTACTTTTGCTGCTCTTTTTTGATAATTATAAGCCGTTTGAAGAGCAGACGATGACCTATATTCTTCTTCTAATAGTGGTTTATCGCTCTCACCTTTCTCCTGTGCTTTTATAGCTTCCCAATTGGCTACGACACCTTCCGCATCTTCTACAGAAACATCTCCAAAAACATGTGGATGGCGACGAATCATCTTTTCACTAATAGAAGCTAAAACATCTTCCAATGTAAAGTAGCCCTGATCTTCTCCTATTTGTGCATGTAAAAATACTTGTAATAGTACATCTCCAAGCTCCTCAATCATCGCAAAGTCATCCTCTGCATCCACAGCTGCCAAATATTCATGGGCTTCTTCAAGCAAATATTTTTTCAGGGATTCATGTGTTTGCTTTTGGTCCCACGGACAACCGTTTGGTCCTCTTAGCGTAGCGATAATTTGCCTAAATGTTGACCAATCTCGCAATGCCTCTTCCTGTGATTTTACAGGTGGCACATAAACCGTTGTTAAATTATTCACCTCAACACTTTGATCAAGCTCGTAAAGTGGGACGGTTATCAATTTTTCTTGTGATGATCCTGCTGCTGTAACCACTGTGACAGGGTATTCATCATCATATTTTTCCATCAACGTAAGCTTAACTTCAGAGGCACTGAATGTGTCATATACTTGGGCAATTAAAATATGTTGATGCATGTTGATGTCGTGCATCGAAAAGCTAGTGCCATCAAGCAGTTGAAAGCCTTCAATTGGGTCAATTTTTAATGCCCCAAAGATTGGATCTAAGAAGCTTTGTCCACCCTCGATGACTAAATTTATTCCTCCAGTATTTGATGCAGCAATCAGTAATTGTACCGTTTGCTCAGCAACAAGTGGGTGACCCGGAACAGCATACATAACATCTCCAAATGTTGTTGCCTCCACAAGCCTTTCCACAATTTCTTCATATACAGGCTGGAATGAACTATGTTTTTCATACACAGCATCAAAGCTTTCAAACTGTAAGCCCTCTGCTGACAATGCCTCTAGTACAGGATGATCCACTGTACGAACAAATAATTTTTTTGCTGCCTTTAATTTTTTATAAACGCCCATTTGTAGCTGATCAAAATCCCCAGCACCCAAGCCAATCACTGTTAAAGTTTTCAATTAATCCACCTACTTCTTCCGATTTAACCATAACTGATAAACAGCCATTCTACGTCCAAACGGTAGTAAATACCATTCTTTTTCTGCTAACACTCGTAGCTTAGCAATCACTGTCATCATCACAAACGCACCAATACTCACCGCTGAGAATCCAGCTATCACTGCCACCATTCGAGGCGATAAAAAGGGATGTAGCAATGCTGGTACAAGCTGTAGCCAAAGTATTACCACAGTCGTCATAGAGATTGCTGCAATGCCAAATTTTTTATAAAAACTGCGAGGTGCTAAATGCACTGCTGTCATTTTCTTCAAATAGAAAACAAGCATTAGGGCTGTAAACAATAATCCCACATTGTTAGCAACGGCTGCTCCCAAAACGCCTAACAACCGTATAGTTAGCACGTTCAATATTATTTTTAAGATAAAACCAACTATTAAAAATATAGCTGGCTTTTTTAATTTTCCATAGCCTTGCAAAATAGCTGTGAATGTCAAAATAATTGACAAAGGAACGATTTGTAATACATATATCATGAGTACTTCTGACAGAGCGTCCGTTTTAAAGAGCATTTCATTTATATAAGGCATAACTAGCACTAAACCTAAAGATGCTGCTCCTCCAAATAGTACTGATGCTCTATATGTTAGCTGTATAAATGGGATGGCATTACGCCCTTCCTTTTTCTTAGACATATGTGCAACGAGTGGCACAATTGCCAGTGATAGTGAAGATGCAATAATGACGCCTAACTGTACCAATGGTTGACCACGATCATAAATACCTTTTGTTTCCTTAGCCATTGTTTGATCCATGCCACTATCTAATAACAATGAATAAATTGTAAAGGAATCAACTAACTGATAGCCAAGTAATAACAAGCCACTCATACTAACACTTAGGCTGAGCAGCGTAACCTCTTTAATAATTGGATAGCCCGCGAAACGCTGCTGTAATTGCTTATCTTTTAATAATCCAAATCTTTTTTTAAAGATAAATGCTAACACAATAAAACCTACAACTTCACCAACAACAGTACCTATTATAGCCATTTGTCCAGCACTGTATAGCGATTTTGTCGTCGCCATTATCATAAATGTACCTGCTAAAATAACAGATACTCTGACAGCTTGCTCAAGCACCTGTGCATAGGCTATCGGCTCCATAATCCCCCTTGATTGGAAGCCCCCTTTCAAAACAGCAAGAGCTGGCATAACAAGTACTATAAATGAACCTGTCCGTATTAAAGGCGCAAGCTTGGTATCACCCATAAACTGTGCAATCATATCTGCTCCACCAAACAAAGCTGCAAAGAACAACAATGATAATACTGTTAAATATCTAAAAACAATACGCATAATACTGTTTCTTTTTTTATTCCGCTCCAGTGGGTCCACAATACAATCATTGTCTGCAAGCATCTTAGAAATGGCTACTGCAAAGCCACTAGATGTCCATACGACAAAAATAGAAATAACTGGATACACTTGCTGGTAAATATAAAAGCCTTCATCCCCAACAAGATTTTGAAAAGGCACACGATAAATTGCACTAAGAACCTTTACTATAAGAGCTGCAATCGTAAGTAGGGCTGCACCCTTCATGTAGCTTTTCATGCCAAAACGTTCCGACATAAATTGCCCTCTTTCCTTCTTTAACAATGCCAATAGTATAGCATATCTCAAAAGTTTGACGCGCCCGATAGCATCACTTTTTATTATCGACATAAAGACTATGTACAAAAAAAAGTTATTGTTCAGCCCAAAAAAGGTCAGCGCAATAACTTTAAATTTCAACTAACTATTCATTTGTTTAGCTAAGAAGTTTGCAGCCGTTTCGACAACTTTTACTTCTACTTCGCCCACAAAGTGTACTTTTGATAAAACGATAATACAGCCGATTGGATCACCATTCACCATAATAGGTGTTGCACAATATGACTTTACTTGCTCATATTGTCCAGGAACAATCTCGATAGTTGTTTCCATTTTTTCTATTTTTGTTGAACGCTCTTCCATAAAACTTTCCGCAAAAGATGTAATACGACGATTAATATACTCTTTCTTACCGATTCCTGCCACAGCAATTACTTCATCACGGTCGGTTACAAACGCTGGAGTACCTAATGTTTCATATAATGTTTCTACATATTCCCTTGCAAATTCCCCTAAATCGTTAATTGGAGAATATTTCTTTAAAATAACTTCGCCTTCACGGTCTGTATAAATCTCTAACGGGTCACCCTCGCGAATACGTAGCGTCCTACGAATTTCTTTTGGAATAACCACACGCCCTAAATCATCAATACGACGAACAATTCCTGTTGCCTTCATTCTTAATGCCTCGCTTTCGCTACAATGAAATTTTTATTCAACTATAGTATGGTTTTTTATAAAACAATCTATGCAAAAACTGAAGAAAAAGGATTTCACAGCCAACAACATTTTCCAAAAACCTTAAAATCATGCTTAAAAGGCTATTTGCATGTAGAATTTAACCTTAATCATCTTTCCTTAGAATAACCATTTGAATAACTTTCTATTAGTGATTATTGAAAAAATTTAACTCATTAAAAAAAGCTGATTGTTATCCTATGGTAAGATACAATCAGCTTGTCTTTTAAGGTTGTTTTTTTGCATTAGAGATCATTTGCATCAATTCTTCTAAAATATCAAAAGGCAGATATTTTCCGCACTTTCGTTCATCAATTGTTAATTTCAATTGCATGTTGTCCATACCAAAGCCAACAGCACGTTCAAATTTCATGGATTGCTCCACAATTTTACCACCATCGACATTTGCTGTACCTTCTTCTGATAATAAAATGGTAATAATTTTTTGCTTCTCCTTTACTGACATTACACCCGCATTTAAGCCCCATACCTTCATACGTGCAATTTTTAGTAAGCGCTCCGTCTCAATCGGAAGATCTCCAAATCGGTCTTCTAATTCCTCAAAGATTTCATGATATTCTTCCACCTGATCCATCGCTTTAATACGTTTATACATTTGAATTTTTTGATAGCCATCTGGAATGTAGGCATCTGGTATATACGCATCAACACTTACTAAAATTTCAATATCAGGTCTTTCTTCTTTTTTCACACCTGTTTGACGTTCTGCAATTGCTTCTTCTAGCATTTGTGAATATAAATCAAAGCCTACTGAATCGATAAAGCCATGCTGCTGGGCTCCCAGTAGGTTCCCAGCACCTCGGATAGATAAATCTCGCATTGCAATTTTAAAGCCTGATCCAAGCTCTGTAAATTCTTTAATTGCCTGTAATCGCTGCTCCGCCACGTCTGTTAAAACCTTATCACGTTGATACATAAAGTATGCATAAGCTACCCTATTGGAACGACCTACACGTCCACGCAATTGATAGAGCTGTGCCAAGCCCATTCGGTCAGCATCATGCACAATCAATGTATTTACATTCGGTATATCGACGCCCGTCTCAATGATTGTCGTTGTTACAAGAACATCATAGTCACCTTCTAAAAAGGCTAATATTACGGATTCTAGCTCTGATTCTGTCATCTTACCATGTGCATGTCCTACACGTGCTTCTGGTACAAGTACTTGAATTTCTTCAACCTTTCGAGCCATGTCCTCTACACGATTGTATAAATAGAACACTTGCCCTCCACGTGCCATTTCTCGTTCAATGGCTTCACGTACTAATGCTCCACTATGCTCCATTACATACGTTTGGACAGGAAAACGATTGGCTGGAGGTGTTTCAATGACAGATAAATCACGGACACCTACCATTGACATATGAAGCGTTCTTGGAATTGGTGTAGCAGTAAGTGTTAAGACATCTACATTCGTTTTTAACTGTTTAATCTTTTCCTTATGAGTTACACCAAAACGCTGCTCCTCATCGACAATAAGCAGTCCAAGGTCTTGGAACATTAAATCTTTCGATAAAATTCGGTGTGTACCTATTACAATATCAACTTGCCCTTCCTTTAACCCCTTTAGCGTTGCAGTTTGCTCTTTTTTTGTACGGAAGCGAGATAGGAGACCAACATTTATCGCAAAGTCCTGGAAGCGCTCACGAATTGTTTCGTAATGCTGCTGAGCCAAAATCGTTGTAGGTACAAGAAAGGCTACTTGTTTTCCATCCTGTATCGCTTTAAACGCAGCCCGAATAGCAACCTCTGTTTTACCATAGCCCACGTCACCACATACAAGGCGGTCCATAGGGCGTTCACGCTCCATATCACGCTTAACTTCAACAATGGAACGTAATTGATCCTCTGTTTCTTCATAAGGGAAGGAAGCTTCAAAATTGCGCTGATCATCATTGTCAGGAGCAAATGAATGTCCCTTCTCTGCTTCACGTTTCGCGTAGAGCTTAATCAAATCATCAGCAATATCCTGCACAGCAGAGGATACCTTAGCTTTGGTCTTTTTCCATTCTGCCCCACCAAGTTTATGTAGCTTCGGTTCACGGTCTTCAGATGCCACATATTTTTGAATCAAGTCGATTTGCTCTACTGGCACATATAATTTATCATCAGCTCGGTAGCGAATGTGTAAATAATCTTTATGTGTACCATTTACCTCTAAGGTTTCTACACCTATATATTTACCAATACCATGATGAACATGGACAACGTAGTCACCAGCTTTAATTTCAGTATAGCTTTTAATACGTTCTGCATTGGTCATTTTTTGAGGACGTGCTTTTTTCTTTACCTGCTGCTTAAAAAGCTCATCCTCCGTCACAATGGCTAATCGTTGTAGAGGTAGCTCAAATCCACTAGAAAGCGTACCATCTACAATATAAATACCTGGCTCTGTCGGCTTACCATTTACTGTATGAATATCATATTCCTCTAGCATCTGCTGAACGCGTTTAACACGCTCTTTATCTCGAGCAACGATAAGTACTGTAAATTTACCAAGTAACCAACGTTCAACCTCACTTTGTAACAATGCCATTTGCCCATGAAACTGTTGCATTGGCTTACAAGAAAAATTCGTTGTCTTATTAAATGTCACACCTGCAAATGTTCGAGAAAATAAGGAGAAATACAATTTTTGCTGTGACAGCATTGCCAAAATTTCTTTTAAGGAGAAAGCTGGCTTTACATCATGAACCATTTTACCTTCTTCAATTAACGATAAAAACCATTCATCCTCTTCACGTTCCCAAGCATCCATAACTTCTTGTATACGACCAAGCTCATCAAATAACACGATTCCATCATGAGCAAAGTAGTCACCCAGATACGCTGTTTTCTCATACAACAACGAACCATATTTGTTTACATAGTCCGGTAAGTTGCCCTGCTGTAACAATTCAATATCATATTGAATATGCTGATACAGTAGCTCTTTTGTCTCCTGTTTTTTAACCTTCTTTAAGCTTGTTGCTAATGCGGTTTCTAGGCGACCAGCCAATGCCACTCTTTCTTCCCTTGTTAAAATCGCTTCTGAAGCAGGGAGGATGCGGATTGTTTGTAATTTATCAATGGATCGCTGATCATCTGCTGAAAATGTTCGAATTGAATCCACCTCTGTATCGAATAACTCAATACGAATTGGGGACTCTAAATATGGAGGGTAAATATCTAAAATACCGCCACGTAACGCAAATTCACCAGGTGTTGTCACCATTGAATTGCGGACGTATCCCATTTCCACTAATGTTTGTAGCCATTCATCAATTTGAATATCTTCTCCTACTGCAGTTTGTAAATAGTATTGTAGCCAATGCTCTTTTGGCTGCATCATTTTACGTAAGCCTGCAACTGGTATTACATAAACAGCCTTTTCACCTCTTGCTAGACAATCAAGTGTAGCTATACGTTCCGCACGTAACTCGGGTGACGCTACAGATAAATCTGCAGCAATAAATTCATCGGCAGGATAATAATGAACATACTCTTCACCTAAAATTCCAGCAAGCTCATCAACCATCTTTTGTGCTTGCAATAAATTTGGAGAAACTATATAAATCGGCTTTTGTACATATTCGAATAACGCATCGACCATTACTGGGCGTGCGCTCCCTGTTAGTCCTGTAATAAGCTGTGCTGCAGTATGACCGCTCTGAATCTCCTGTAAAAATGATGTAATATGTTTGTCCTGCGACACTAACTGTCGTAAAACTTCCACAGTCAAAAGCTCCTTTCAGCCGTAATTCTATCGCCATATACTATGAATCTAGTACGATAATACGTATCAATTTTTTGTTCATTATATTAAATGGAAAAAGCTTTGAACGCATACAATGTGCGTCAAAGCATCTCTCCAATTATTGAATCCATTTATTGAGTGCATGATAATCTGGATATTGTCTCAGCGAATCCTCACATTGCTCACAAATGCAGTGCACAGTCGTGTGTCCATGTTGGTCTTTCTCAACATAATCATCCGCTTCTCCCAATTCGAAAATATGCAGCTTTCGAATTGTATCATCTGCATCAAATGGGAGAGTCCCTATTTCTACTTCACAATGCCGACATCGATAGCGAACTGACATCTCCAAATCATCCTCCTTTAAGCAACTTACTACTTAAAGTATAGACATTTCTAAAAAGGATTATGCACTATCCAATATCCACAAACATGAATGTTTTATTTCTTGGACTAAAAAAAGAATAATCTTCGCTTTGTGTTGGAGACTATCAATAATACCACCTTAGGTATTTGGTTATCCGTTAAAATGGTTCATGACATCAAGAAATGGCTTTGTAAGAGATGCTTCAACAGCATTTACACACTTCTCAATAGCGTTCTGAATGGCACCTTGGTCTTCTTTCGAAAATTTTGACAACACATAATCTGCGACCTTCATACCAGCAGGTGGGCGACTCACCCCAACACGAATACGATTAAACTCTTGTGTGCCTAAATGATGAATCAATGACTTAATTCCGTTATGTCCACCCGCACTACCTTTTTGACGAAGGCGCAATTTACCTGTTTCTAAATCTAAATCATCATAGATAACAATTAAGTTTTCCACATCAATATTAAAATAATTCATAAGAGGTCCAACACATTCCCCTGATAAATTCATATATGTTAAAGGTTTAACAAGTAGAACCTTTCCTTCTGGACGATGTACAGTTGCATACATCCCATTAAATTTTGAATTTGTTAAAGATGCACCCCATTTTTCAGCTATTGCATCAATAATATCAAAGCCTATATTATGTCTTGTATGTTCATAAGGTTTACCTGGATTCCCTAACCCAACGATAATTTTCATAAGTACCTCTCTTCTTTTCCATCTAATAGTCATTATTTTACCATATCGTACACTAAGAAAGCATTTTGTACATTCTTGCATAAAAAATATTTAAAATCAATTTCGCCTTAGCGTAATTGTTGCTGTCGCTTCGCTTTCGCACAGATAAACAATGCGTCTGGATTTCGAATTGTGCTTGCACTATTCATTCCTTTGAAAATCCGTGACATCCGCCAGAGGCTTTATCTTCATTCAGTAGGCGTTTGATACCACTGAAAGGCCACATTCATCTCATCACCTGTAGAGATGGGAGTCTTCCGTATTTGCCGCTGCCGCTACGCTTACGATACAAAAAAGAAGATAAAAAAGGCTATTAAAGAAGTATAGCCTCTTTAATAGCCTAGCAGTATATTGTTATTCTTGTTCTTCTTCAGTAGTTTCAATAGTAGCCGGAGCCATAAGTGTGACCAAAATATGATCATCTTCACTAACAACATCAAAACCAATACTTTCACGAATTTCAGCAACTGTGATGGTTTCGCCAATTTTTAGATTCGTAATATCAATTTCAATTGCTTCAGGCAATTCAGCCGGTTTTACTTTAATTTTCATCTCTAAATTAGGCTGCATCAAAATGCCGCCCTCGCTGACACCAATTGACTCACCAACCAGTTTAATAGGGACATCTGCTTCTAATGCTTCAGACATATTAATGGCAAGAAAATCAACATGGTTCACTTCATCTCTTAAAGAGCATTGTTGGATTTCTGACACAACAACATTTACTTTGTTCCCTTCTAACTCCATCGAGAACACACTGTTCTGTCCATTTTTTTGAATGGATTTTTTGAATTCCTTCGCTGAAATAGAAATTGGGGTTGAATCTAAATTATAGCCGTAAATAACCGCAGGAATGGCTCCCCCTTTTCTAAGTTGGGTTAAAGTCGAACGATGCCCAGCTTCGCGCTTTGTAACACTTAATACTGTACTCATATCTATATCTTCCCCTTCCAAGAAAAATTATTTACACCTTACTACGAATGTCACTACATTTACAAGCTACGCATGACATTTGATGAAGGCTATAATAATATTCACTTCTCTCTTTGTTAGTCGTGAAATATTATTAAGTCACAATTACCATTATACCCTTTTATAAGAAAATTCACACAAAAGAGCCCTATAAAAAAACAAATCTACCCGTAAAGATAGATTTGTTCTTTATTTAGCCATATATTTATTAATCAAATAGAGTACTTACAGATTTGTTTTCATAGACACGAGAAATTGCATCAGCCATTAATTTAGCTACAGAAAGCTCTGTAATTTTTGGCGATTTTTTCTCTTCAGCAAGCTGAATTGTATTTGTTACAACTAATTCTTTGATTGCAGAGTTTTCGATACGTTCAATAGCTGGGCCGGATAGTACTGGGTGAGAGCAGCAAGCATAAACTTCCTTCGCACCAGCAGCACGTAATGCATCTGCACCAATCGTAATCGTTCCCGCTGTGTCAATAATATCATCAATCAAGATTGCCACTTTACCATCAACATTACCAACAATGTTCATTACTTCTGCAACGTTTGGTTTTGGACGACGTTTGTCAATAATTGCAATCGGTGCTTTTAAACGTTCTGCCATTTTACGAGCACGTGTTACACCACCATGATCTGGAGAAACTACTACAATTTCATCCGTTGGAATACCTTTTGATTTGAAGTAATCAGATAATAAAGGTACCGCCATTAAGTGGTCGATCAAGATATCGAAGAAACCTTGAATTTGAGGTGCGTGTAGATCTAAAACGATAACACGTGTTGCACCAGCTGTTTCAAGTAAGTTTGCCACTAATTTAGCTGTAATTGGCTCGCGCGCTTTTGCTTTACGATCTTGGCGTGCATAACCATAATAAGGCATTACGACGTTTACTGTACGAGCAGATGCACGTTTAACTGCATCCACCATAATTAAAAGCTCCATTAAATGTTCGTTTACTGGTGCAGAAGTTGATTGCACGATAAACACATCACAACCACGAATACTTTCTTCAATGCTAATTTGAATCTCTCCATCGCTGAAGTGCTTAACAGAAGATTTACCTAATTCAACACCCATTTCTTGCGCGATTTCTTGAGCAAGTGGATTATTGGAATTAAGTGAAAATATTTTTAATTGTGAGTTTGCATAATGATACGGCATGATGGCCTCCTGTTTAGTTGATAATTATTTTGAATTTAATTTGCTTACATAATTCGGTTTGTTTTCTTGTCTTGCACGAGCAATTGCAAGTGCGTCTTCAGGAACTTCTTTTGTAATTGTAGATCCTGCTGCAATAAATGAACCTTTTCCAACTTTGACTGGTGCTACTAAGTTAGTATTACATCCTACAAATACATCATCTTCAATAATTGTTTGGAACTTGTTTTTTCCGTCATAGTTGACAGTAATGGAACCACAACCAATATTAACATTGTTGCCAATTTCCGCATCGCCAATATAGCTTAAGTGCGATACTTTTGTGTCATTCCCTAGATTACTTTTCTTCACTTCTACAAAGTTACCAATTTTCACATGGCTACCAATATTAGAAAGTGGTCGAATATTTGCAAACGGTCCAATCGCTGTGTCTTCTGCTACAGCGCTTTCACGCACAACAGAAGAATGCACTGTTGTACGATCGCCAATGCGGCTATCTATAATTTGAGTGTTAGGGCCAATTAGACAGTCCTCTCCAATTACTGTCTTCCCTTCAATCATAGAGCCTGGTTGAATAACCGTATCACGACCAATCACTGCATCTGCACTAATATACGTTGCTTCTGGATTAATAATAGATACACCATTACGCATATGCTGCTCATTAATTCTTGCACGCATCAATGTCTCTGCTTGTGATAAAGCAACACGATCATTGACACCAAGTGTTTCCTCGAAATCTTCCGTTACATACGCTTCAACAATCTCGCCTTGCTTTTGTAATATTTCAATGACATCAGGTAAATAATACTCACCTTGGGCATTGTCATTTTTCACAAGTTTTAACGTCTCAAATAACGCTTTGTTATCGAAACAGTATGTGCCAGTATTAATTTCTTTTACTAATTGCTGCTCTGTTGAAGCATCCTTTTGTTCAACAATTTGCTCCACTTGTCCATTATCGCCACGTAAAATGCGACCATAACCTGTTGGATTATCCGCGATTGCAGTTAAAATTGTTGCTTTGGCACCCTTTGCTTGATGATGCTCAAATAATGCTTGCATTGTTTCAGGGCGAATTAGCGGCGTATCACCACAAACAACTAATGTTGTTCCCTCTTCACTACCTAAAATAGCCTCCGCTTGTTGAACAGCGTGTGCAGTCCCTAGTTGTTCTGCTTGTAAAACATATTCACTTTTATCACCAAGCTGTTGTTGTACTTTTTCTGCACCATGTCCTACGACCGTTACGATGCGATTAACATCTAACGTTTGAATATGATCCACCACATGTTGAACCATAGGCTTCCCACATACTGGATGGAGCACTTTATATAATTTGGACTTCATACGTGTACCTTGACCTGCAGCCAAAATGACAGCAAAAATGTTGCTCATCTGTAAGTCCTCCAATACGCTCATTTTCTCTTATGACTATATAGCAAAATTCATCTATTTTCAAGGTATGTAGACTTGACAAAAAGATGAATTCCTAAATCAAATGCACCTTATGCTCGATTGTTTATATGTATGTCCATAAACTACCGCATTTCTCTTATTTACAAAATAAAAAGAACTCTCCGAATTAGAAGAGTTCTTAACAATTATTTTCACCAGTAATATGCTGAATTTGGGGCAGTTAGGCGATTTGGTAAATCGTGTAATCCTTTAATTGCTCCACACTTTACACAGCAGGTACTTTGATCAATTTTCGCATTGGTGTAATTGCGTCCGAATTTTGAATTGTGCCCAGGCCTGCACGAGGGCCACACGATGTCGACCATTTCGATAATGCCACAGGACGTGGCGTTTTTACCGATGCAGGTCAGTTAGCCGTTTTTCGCAGGATGCGGATATTTTAGGCTAACATCCTTTTATTCATTCCTTTGAAAATCCGTGACTTCCACCGGAGGCTTTAGCTTCATTCAGTAGGTGTTTGGGCACCCATCTCACCACCTGTAGAGTGGAAGTCTTCTGTATCTGCCGCTTTACTTTCGATACAAAAAACATTTGCTGAATGAAGATAAACAATAATATTTTTCTTGCTAAACGCCAATTCCTTCTAATTCTTCAGCTTTATCGGCCTCTTCTGATTCGCTTGAATTATGATACTCGTTTAAAATAATCTCCTGTATTTTATTACGAGTAGTAGAATTAATCGGATGCGCTATATCTCTAAATTCTCCGTCAGGCGTTCGTTTACTTGGCATAGCTACAAATAAACCAGTATTTCCATCAATTACTCGGATATCATGAACTACAAACTCATTATCGAGTGTAATGGAAGCAATCGCACGCATGCGACCATCCGTCTGAACACGACGTAATCTTACATCAGTAACTTCCATTTTCTCACCACCTCTCTTCTTAGATGCCTAAATGAAAATATAATATTCTTAATTACCGAATATTTTCCTTTTCATAGTCTATCAAATTTTCTAAAAAATTTGAATACTTATCAATATAATATTTTCTCTAATTTACGTAAATTTTGACAATTGTTTGTCAGCTCTAAAAAAACTCGCTAAAAGATTGTTCTTTTAGCGAGCTTTTTTGTTTCTTATTTAACGATGGCAATAACTTCAATTTCTACTTTTACATCCTTTGGAAGGCGTGCAACCTCCACCGCAGAGCGAGCAGGTTTATGATTACCAAAGTGACTTGCATATACTTCATTCATTGCCACAAAATCATTCATATCCTTCATAAAAACTGTTGTTTTCACAACATGCTCTAAAGATGTACCTGCAGCTTCTAATACTGCTTTTAAGTTAGCAAACACTTGATTTGTTTGAACAGTAATATCACCCTCTACCAATTCACCAGTAGCCGTTAACGGGATTTGGCCAGAGCTATAAAACATGCCGTTTATAATAATTCCTTGCGAATATGGTCCGATTGCTGCTGGTGCATTTGTTGTTGCTACTACTTTCATTTGTCATGTCCCCTTTTAGAAAAATAGTTACCTTCACTTAATGCAATTGTACGGTCTTTTTCGTTGACCTCATGAAGCTTAACGAGTGAATAATAATCATCTACTAAAGTTTCATCTGCATGCTCAGCTTCTACAAGCACTGCGATACCTGCCAGCTGACAATCAAATTCCTCTAGTAAATTTTTCATGCCATTCATTGTACCACCGACTTTCATAAAGTCATCCGTAATTAGTACACGTTGTCCACTCTTCATACTTCTTTTTGATAATACCATTGTCTGAATTCTTCTGGAAGAACCAGAAACATAGTTGATGCTGACTGTAGAACCTTCTGTTACTTTACTATCTCTTCTAACTACTACAACAGGTACATTTAAATGTCTTGCTATAGCATGCGCAATAGAAATCCCTTTTGTGGCAACAGTCATAATAACGTCAATTTGTTGATCAGCAAATGCCGATGCAAAGACTTTTCCAACTCGATTAATCAAATCTGGATTGCCGAGTAAGTCCGTCATAAATAAATAACCGCCTGGTAACAAACGATCTGAATGCTCAAGTTCTGCCTTTAAATCTTGAATCACTAAACGTACCTCAGCCTCGGACATTTTAGGAATATACTTTACTCCTCCTGCAGCGCCCGGAACTGTCATCAATAACCCGATTCCTTTTTCTTCGAAAGTTTCTTTTACAATCGTTAAATCTTCACTAATGGAGGATTTTGCAGATTGATATAATTCAGAAAAATAAGTTAGCGGGATCAGCTGATGTGGATGTTCTAGTAAATAATACGTCATATCCACTAGTCGTTCACTACGCTTCCATTTCATGCGACCCTCTCCTAAACACGAATATTTATAGGTAAAATTAACACAAATTTGCGGTTTTAAGCAAGCGTATTTCGTTCACCTAAAATACGCACAGCATATACCTCTTCACAAAAACCACGTAAGCCATTATAAATGCGGCTTACTCGAGCCTCGCTATCTACTAGACCAAAGACTGTTGGACCGCTTCCGCTCATCAATGTTGCATCCGCTCCAAAGCGCTTCATCTGTTCCTTTAACATTACTACTTCTGGATGTAGCTTAAATGTTACAGTTTCCAAAACATTCCCTAATGATGAACATAGTAGCTCATAATCTTCCCTTTCAATAGCACGAATCATTTGCTTCGTATTTGGATGCTCTAATCCTTCAACCTTTAGTCCTCCATATACTTCTGCAGTAGAAACACCTATTTTAGGCTTAGCTAAGACTACCCAACAGTTTGGCGGTGCAGGCAACTCCTGAATCTTTTCCCCACGCCCTGTGGCTAATGCTGTACCACCATAGACACAAAATGAAACATCAGATCCAATTTTTGCACCCAGTTCAGCTAATTCATCAATGGATAACCCTAAATTCCATAGCTCATTCAACCCCTTTAGTGTAGCGGCTGCATCACTACTGCCCCCTGCAAGACCTGCTGCAATTGGTATTTCTTTTTCTATAGTAATGGATACACCTTGTCCAATGCCGTATGTATCTTTTATTAGACGCGCTGCCTGATAAGCAAAATTACGGTGATCATTCGGCACAAAATTATCAGTAGAAATTATTTCTATTGTGCCATCTTCTCGGGATTCCAAACTAATACGATCTGCTAAATCGACAGTTGTCATGACCATCTCTACTTCGTGATAATTATCTGGTCTTTTATAAAGTACATCTAATGTTAAATTTATTTTTGCAGGCGCCTTTACATAAAGCATCTTTCTTCCTCCCTTATAGCAACACTTATCAATTATGCTTTGTCGCAATTATTGGCTGGCGCTCCTTCAGCTCTTCGCTTTCGCAACAACCCATCATCTTACGTACAAGATTATTCATTTTATTTTACCATAATGGGAAGGCGAAAATGGAAAAAAAGAACCGTATACCCCTATTTGGTGTAACGGTTCTCTCTCGTCAGTTGTGTTGTTGTGTCAGCAGAAAAATTCCATTCCTGCTAAAAGAAATTTTTTTTTATAAGTTGGCTATTTTAGCAAAAATAGTCTACTTATTTTGGTCTTGCTCATTACTTGCTCGCTCAGCCATTTCTATGGCACGTTTGACCATATTACCGGCGTCACGAGCTTTAATGCCGCCCCAGCCTTCTCGTTGCACAACATCATAAAATCCAAGCTCTTTTGCGATCTCTTCTTTTAATCGAGGTGACATGATACCTTTTCTAGGCATATAAACTCCTCCTTTAACAACTGACGAATTTAGTATGTCCCGAAAAACGCAAAACACTCATGCAGTTTTTAACATACATGAGTGTTTCAAAATATAGAAATAAGTACTAGAAACTATTTTGCGACAGCAGCCTTCGCTTCGTCTAAAAAAGTAATCTCTACTGCTTCAGTTAAAATATCTGTGTAGCTATACGATACGCGCTTGCACGTATTGTCCTCTTGATCAAGCTCAACTACAAAGATAGCACGATATGTCTCACGTAATATCCCTGCACACTCGACCGTTTTCTTGCGACCTCCGTTTGCTCTTAACTGCAAACGTTTACCCAAATGACAATCCAACGACTTTTTAATGTCCGCTAAAGTTTTTGGCATTTTCGCTTACACCTCACTACAAAACAGTATAAGCGATACGCCCAAAAATGTCAACAAAATATAATATTTTATCAGCCCTGAATAAATATTGTCAACTTATTTTTTATGAAAAATTATGTTTTTTTTACTTGTAAGAAAAAATGTTAACAAAATTTCTTACTTTCCAAATGTCGGATAGAGCGCATCTGCTAATTTTCCAAACTCTTGAATGCTAAGTGTTTCTCCTCGACGGGTTGGCTCTATATTGACTGCTGTTAAAGCCTCTAAAATTTTCTCTTTATTTTGCTTTCCATTTGGTAAACCCGATTGTAAATTATTGAAGATTGTTTTTCTTCGCTGCACAAAGGACGCACGTGTCACGACAAATAAGAAATCCTCATCAATCACTTTTACAGGGGGTTCATCATGCTTAATTAAGCGAATGACCGCAGAATCTACATTAGGTTGTGGCATGAATACAGTTTTTGGTACCGTCATGGCAATATCAGCCTTCACATAATATTGGATTGCTATCGATAATGAACCATACTCTTTTGTTCCCGGTTTGGCCGTTATACGATCTGCAACCTCCTTTTGCATCATGACAACAAAGCCTCTTATCGGTAAACGATCATTTAGCAATTTCATTAAAATCGGTGTTGTCACATAATACGGCAAATTTGCTACTACCATAATATCCTCAATACCCGACATCTCTTCCTCAATTATTTTAGCAACATCTGCCTTTAAAATATCTGAATGTACAATTGTCACATTATTATATGGACTTAATGTATCTTCTAATACAGGTAAAAGTCGTTGATCAATTTCAAAGGATACGACCTTTTTTGCACTTCTAGCTAAGTGTTCAGTCAATGCCCCAATGCCAGGACCCACTTCAATTGCACCACTATTTTCAGTTAAATTTGCATGACTAACAATATTTCTTAAAATGTTGGGATCTATTAAAAAATTTTGACCTAAGCTTTTTTTAAATGAAAATCCATATTTTTTTAAAATTTCTTGTGTTCTAATTGGTGTTGCAATATCCTTATGCATTGTTTTCCTCCTGATCTAGCTGTGCGACAGCCGCACCAAATTGCTGTTCTGTAATTTGAAACATTTTTAATCTTTTGTGAAGCTGCTTACCATTTGTTGCGCCAATATTCAATAGCTCCCCAAGACGATCCCGACGATATTTTGCACGAGGATGTCCAATTAAACGTGCTGTCATTAAATCCTCTAATGTAATATCATCAGTTATCGGCTCTATACTACATGGCGTATAGACCTGTTGGAGCGCCTTTCGTATATCTTCATCTGCTGCGTGCTCAATTCCAAGCCCTTTACCGTTTTTGGCAATTGTTTTTGCTTTTGGTAAGAAGGCATGCTTAACCCCTTTCACACGCTCTTCTATAATTGCACGAATTCGACGTCCTGGATAATCAGGATCAGTAAAAACGATGACACCTCTTTTATCCTGAGCATGCTGAATTCGCTTCAGCGTTTCTTCTGAAATTGCTGATCCATTTGTTTCTATAGTATCTGCATGTACAGCTCTTTTAATGGCAGTTGTATCATCTTTTCCTTCAACCACAATGATTTCTTTTATTTGCAAAAAGGCTCCTCTTTTCTACCTTATCTTCAGACCATTTTACAACTGCACTGTTTGATTGTACAGAAATACACGGTTATGTATCCTTGGACAAAGTATTTACATTCTTCCTATAAGGTACAAACTTTGTCCACTAAATAAAGATAAAAAGCTTTCCCGCCAGTCAAAACAGGAAAGCTACAATTAGTGAAAAACATTTTAGATTAATTTTACAGTTTTTTTAATTTAATACTTTTATACGCACTTTCTTTACGCCCCACTTACTAGCTTGGGCATCAGATTGTACAAGTATATCGATCTTATTACCCTTAATTGCGCCACCAGTATCCCCAGCAACCGCTGTTCCATAGCCTTCAACCCATACTTTTGAGCCAAGCTTAATAACAGATGGATCTACCGCAATTACTTTTAATCCAGCACCTGAACGTAAATTAATGCCAGTGGCAGATGTACCTGAACATCCCTTACAATACGGTGTATAGGCTGTTGCCGTAACGTAAAATTCTTTACCGTTAGCTGGCTCTGCTGAACCACGTGATACAGTCGCTGCACTTGCCACAACAGTTTTAGTACCTACTGCAACCACTTGCTTCTTCGGCTCCTTTAGAACCTTTTCAGTTTTTAGATTTCTAGCTACCTCTTTACCATTTTCTTTCACGACTTCAAACGTTCGAGAAATAGAACCTTTCTCGCCCGTTGTCATTACTTTTTGTTTTCCCTTCTGCAACGAAGCATCTTGCTTCTTTTCAACTGCGAAATCTAAAGAGTCTTCCACTACATCGATAACCTTTTCTACGCGAACTACTGTGATTTTACTCTTCGGAGTAAGAACGTCCTCGAGGTTATTTTCGACACGATCGAATTCATTAAGCTGAATTCCTTGTTGTTTTAAAAAGTTAGCGACCGTAGTCGAAGTGGACCATACTTGTCTTTCTTTTACACCATCGACAAGAGCTACTGGAAACGCTTTTTGAATATCAATTTTGTTATCTGCTCCTACTTTTGTATCCAGACCTTGTACTAAAGAGTCGTGCTCAGATACTTGAATATTCGCTTCTTTCAAAATGTCTTTCACTAGTGTTTCAGTTGTCCAAACTTTTGACTGATTTCCATCAACTGAAATGGTTACTTCTTTTGCCTGTTCCCATGAAATTGCTAATCCATTAACAATTTTGGTGTTCAGAGAGGGTGATATTTTGTCATGCTCTGCTATGTCTATATTTTGATCTTGTAATAATTGTTCTACAGTTTTGGCATGTGTTGCTACTTCGATTTTTTCTCCGTTTGCTTCAAGCGTTACGGTTTGTTTAGTACCTTGATAAAGTACAAATGAAATTACAGATACAAACAGGACAAGTGAAATAATTCTTATCACTGTTTGCTTACTCCTCAATGATCCTAAGAACAAGTTTTTCATGGAATTATTTGACATGAAAAAACGCCTCCTTAATACAAGGTTGGATTATACGGACTAGATTTGGCACTGTCAACCCGAAAGTATTTCTGGAAAATTGACTTCGCCATTTTGACCAACCACAAACCCAATATTGGAGGCATCTCAGCTAGTTAAACGTCAATCCTAAAAAATTTTTTCGCATTGGCTGTTGTTACCTGTGCAATTTCCTCAATCGTTAACCCTTTTAAACGCGCAATTTCTTCTGCCACTAATGGCACAAATGCTGGTTCATTACGCTTTCCTCGATATGGATGAGGCGCTAGATACGGTGCATCTGTTTCAATCATCAAATGCTCTAACGGTATTTCTGTCGCCACTTCCTTGGGCATCCGTGCATTTTTAAATGTCACCGGCCCACCAAGGCTAATCATAAAATTCATAGCAATACATTCATGTGCTGTTTCTACACTGCCACTATAACAATGCATAACGCCTCCAACAGATGCTGCATTTTCTTCACGTAAAATTCGTACAACATCCCCTGTTGCATCCCTGTTATGAATAATGATTGGTAAATTCACCTTTTGCGCTAAATGAATTTGCTTGCGGAAAAGTGCTTGTTGAACATCCTTCGGAGATTTATCCCAATAGTAGTCCAACCCGGTTTCACCAATACCAACTATTTTTGGATGTGCTGTTAATTCCTCAATCCAATTCAAATCTTCTTGTGTACAATCAATCGCATCAACCGGGTGCCACCCTATGACACCATAAACAAAATCATATTGTTCAATCAGTTGCATAGTCTTTTCAATGGTTTTTCGGTCAAATCCAACCACAACCATTGTTTCTACCTTTGCCTCAAGGGCTCTATCAATAACCTCTTGTAAATCTTCTGTGTACTGATCTGCGTTTAAGTGTACATGTGTATCGATGAACATCGTCATTCTCCTAACATAGATTTTATTAAAAAATATTATTTCTTTTTTTGCGTAAGCATTACAAATATATTACAAACAATTTGGTATTGTGACATTACACATAATCCCAAATGCCTTATTCACTACCATTTACCTATCAAAATACATAATTTCCCTTCTATAAATTATCTTAAAATAACACTTACTGAGAATAGCTAAAAGATTTTAAAAGCCTGCTGAATTTTTACATTCAGCAGGCCCTCTAAAATTCTTTACTTAACTTTTGCTCCATTTTCAAGCTTTGGATCGACGGAAGCTAATTTTAAAATTCCATCTTTTTCACCAGCTAAAATCATACCTTGAGATAATTCACCTCGTAATTTCACCGGTTTCAAATTAGCAACTACTATCACCTTTTGACCAACTAATTCGTCAGGAGAATAGAACTTAGCAATGCCTGAAACTACTTGTCGCTGCTCATATCCAAGATCAACTTGAAGCTTTAATAATTTATCTGCTTTCGGAACTGTTTCACATGCAGTTACCGTTGCTACACGCAAATCGATTTTCATAAAATCATCAATTGAAATTTCAGGAATTTCTGGAATCCCGGAAGTTTTCGATTGATCTTTAGGCTCCTCTTCCTGCAACGTCTTTACTGAACCACGCATTTCATCACGAATATAGGCAATCTCTACTTCACTCTCTAAGCGTGGGAATATTGGAATACCTTTTTCTACCACTTTAATGTTTGCTGGAATAGTATTGCCGAATGTTTCAATTGTATCCCATGCTAAGAATCTGTCATCCAAGCCTAATTGTTCAATTATTCGTTTAGGTGAAGATGTCATAAACGGTTGTAACATGACGGCAATTTGGTGTAAACTTTCCGCCAAATTTCGCATAACAGCGCCTAATTTTGGTTTATCTGTTTCCTCCTTTGCTAGAACCCATGGTTGAGTTTCATCTATATATTTATTCGTGCGTGAAACAAGTGTCCATAAGTCTGCCAATACAACACTAAATTGCATTTTTTCCATACTTTCTTCATATTTAATACGCACCGTCTCAGCTTGCTCTTTTAAAGCCGCATCAAACTCTGTTGGTAAAAGATTTTCTGTAGGAATAATACCATCGAAATATTTATTAATCATAGAAATTGTACGATTCAATAAATTTCCTAAATCATTCGCAAGATCAAAGTTAGTTCGTTCCACAAATGATTCTGGTGAAAATACACCATCAGAACCAAATGGTAGCTCGCGTAATAGGAAATAACGTGTCGCATCTAGGCCATAACGGTCGATTAACATTTCTGGATAGATAACATTGCCCTTCGATTTAGACATTTTACCATCTTTCATCATAATAAAACCATGTGCAAACACTTTCTTAGGAAGCGGTAAGTCTAGCGCCATTAGGAAAATTGGCCAATATATTGTATGGAAACGAACTATATCCTTTCCAACTACATGTACATCTGCTGGCCAATATTTGTTGAATAATGTCTCATCCTCTGAAAGATAGCCTAAAGCAGTAATATAGTTCGTTAAGGCATCCACCCAAACATAAATAACATGTTTAGGATCACCGGGTACTTTAATTCCCCAGTCGAATGATGTTCTTGATACAGATAAGTCTTCTAGCCCTGGTTTAATAAAGTTATTAATCATCTCATTTTTTCGAGATTCAGGTTCAATGAACTCCAGGTTTTCTTCATAGTAAGCTAAAAGACGATCTGCATATTTCTTCATATTAAAGAAATATGATTCCTCTTTAACTTTATGCACTGGACGACCGCAGTCAGGACAGTTTCCATTCTCTAGTTGTGTTTCGGTAAAGAATGATTCACAGGGAGTACAGTACCACCCCTCATATTCACCTTTATAAATATCATTATTATCTAAAAACTTTTGGAAGATTTTTTCGACAGCTTTCGTATGTCGTTCTTGGGTTGTTTGAATGAAATCATCATATGAAATATCCATTAAAGCCCATAGTCTTTTTGCAGCATCTGCAATTTCATTCACATATTCCTGTGGATGCTTGCCCGCTTCAGCTGCTTTCTCTTGAATTTTTTGCCCATGCTCATCCATTCCAGTTAAAAAACGTACATCATATCCACGTAAACGTTTATAGCGTGCAATTGTATCTGATGCTACAGTTGTATACGCTGTACCAATATGAAATTTTCCACTTGGATAATAGATTGGGGTTGTTATATAGAATGTTTTGTTTTGTTCGCTCACAAGAACTGCCTCCATTGTTTCACAGTATACTATCTATTCTAACGAAGTACGAAATTCGTTTCAATGAAAGTTTGAATCGTACGCGAAAATTGTCGAATCATATATTCAATCCATTAAATGTCTTAAATAAGAAGCTTTTTTACTATAAATTAAAATATATAATAAAAACCTTTTATAAAAATCAATATATCTGTTTTCTCCTCAAAAATTTTTTTAAAAACAATAATATTAGTGCATTAATTAATTGACGTTTATGGCATTACTTGGTATGATAACTATCAGACAAAGAAATTATGTCGAAATTTGACGAAATACCAATATAACTTTTAACATTAGGAGGAAAAATAATTATGAAATCAACAGGAATTGTTCGTAAAGTCGATGAGTTAGGTCGTGTAGTAATTCCTATCGAACTACGCCGTACTTTAGGTATTGCTGAAAAGGATGCTTTAGAAATCTATGTGGATGATGATAAAATCATCTTAAAAAAATATATGCCTAACATGACATGTGCAGTTACTGGCGAAGTATCTGATGATAACTTCCGTCTAGTTGGAGGCAAATTAATTTTAAGTCCAGAAGGCGCAGAAATGTTAGTGAAAGAAATTCAAAATAACTTAAAAAAATAAATGACTTAGTTTTTAATATACCCAAATTAGGAGACCCTTATAATGTCCATGTCAGACCTTTCACATTTTAAGGGTACTATTTTTTACAATTATTATCAATTTAAACATTTATAATTAATAAAAAAACATAATTCCCAACTTGGTTAAATATACAAAAGAGGTCGCCTCTCTAAAGGCAACCTCTTCTTTTTATTAGTTATGATATTCATTATATACATCTCGTTTAGATACTTGACGTAGTTTGGCTACTTCTTTTATAGCTTCTTTTGATGTAACACCTTCCTGAGCAATAATATAATCGACATGTTCAACAAAGGACATTTTTCCCCAATACACTTCCTCGTTATCCTCTTCCTCAAAATTGCTGTTTCCTTCAAGGATAATACAAAATTCTCCTCGGATTTCCTCATTTTGAGACCATTCCACCGCCTCATTGAGACTCCCTCTTAAAAACTCCTCGAATTTCTTTGTCAACTCACGCGCTAATACAATTCGACGATTTCCAAGAATAAGCTCCATATCTTTTAAGGTTTCCTTTAAGCGATGAGGTGCCTCGTAGAACAGTATTGTTTCCTGACGTTTTTTTAGCTGCTCTAATTGCTGTCGACGTTCCTTTTTTCCGCGATTTAAAAATCCATAAAAGAAAAACGGCTGAGGTGTTAATCCAGATGCAATTAAAGCAGATAGTGCTGCATTCGGACCCGGGACCGGCACAACCGGAAAATTCTGAGCGATTGCCTTTTCAACTATATCTGCTCCTGGATCAGAAATACAAGGTAAACCTGCATCACTCACTAATGCTATTGTTTTTCCCTCCTGTAATAAAGCTAATAATTTTTCTCCTCCAACGATTAAATTATGTTCATGATAACTTATTAAAGGTGTTTCAATGTCAAAGTAGTTACACAGCTTCTTTGTATTTCTAGTATCTTCTGCTGCTATGATATCTGCTTCTTTTAAAATGCGTAGTGCACGGACGCTCATATCCTCTAGATTTCCAATAGGTGTTCCTACAAGATATAAACAGCCTGTCTGATCGTGTATGGTACTTTTTTGTGATTTCACGATTCACCCCTCCTTATATAATTAATTTTTTGTGCTCTTGTTAGTTGCTTAAAAGCATATTCTGCACGCATTGCCTCTTGTTTTGTTTCGAACTCCTCCATATAAATACATTCCACTGGTCCTCTGGCTCTTGTATATTTTGCCCCTTTACCAGCATTATGTACAGCTACACGCTTTTCTACATTGTTTGTATAGCCTGCATAAAGTGATTGATCTGCGCATTCTAGCACGTAAAAGTAGTGATTATTGTTCTTTTCCATAAAGAATTTCTCTCACCTCAGGTGTATATTCATTATTGACATTATAGACATACAGCGGTGGTAAAATTTTCAAATCCGGTTTTCCATCTTTTATTCCTTCTATTAATAGTGTATTGGCCTCTTTCCCTTCTTTGGGATAAATAAATTGCATTCTTTTTGGCTCTAAACGATTTGCACGCATAGCTGTAACAATGTCTAATAATCGCCCTGGACGATGCACAAATGCTGCCTTTCCACCTTGTTTTAGTAATTTACTAGCTGATTGAATTGCTTCTTCTAATGTTAAATATAGTTCATGTCGTGCAATGGCATGATGCTCACTTAGATTTTTATCACTTGCCTCATGTGCTAAAAAATAGGGCGGATTACAGGTAACAACATCATATTTTTCAATGCCCAATTGTTTTGGTATTTCTTTTACATCTCCAAGGATCATTTGAATTTGGTCTTCTAACTGATTGTACTGAATGCTTCTTTCCGCCATATCAAATAAACGCGGTTGAATCTCTACTCCCGTTATTTGTCCTTTAGTTCTAGCACTTAAAAAGAGAGGAATGACTCCATTACCTGAGCATAAATCAACAATGTTCCCTTTATAGTAAGGAACATTGACAAATTTCGAAAGTAGTACTGCATCCAAAGAGAATGAAAAGACTGAGGGACTTTGTATAATACGTAAATTCTCTGCCAACAAATAATCTAGCCTTTCATCATCCTTTAACCAATCATCCATATTTTTCTTCCTCCTACTATACAAAACAAAAGACTGATACCACCGTAGTGGCAATCAGCCTTCTATTACACATTTTGTTTATTTAAGAATGATAGACAAAACAGACAGTCTTCACCTTTACGTGAACTTCCGAAATGAACATGACATACATGGAAGCCCTCTTGGTACAAACGTGCCAGGTTATCATAGCCCTCTCCAATATCTAGTGAAGTCTCTTTCTTCACATCAGCAGCCTGTATGGAGTTATCTTTAGCAAGTAGTTCTTCTAGACGTGTACGAAGGTGATGATTTTCTGTTTCAAGTGCCTTATGCTCTTCCATCATTAACGCTACAAATTGCTTCAATGCACCAAATTGCTCCTGCATTGCTTCGAGCTGTTGTTCGAACTCCATAACGGTATCTAAGAAATTACGGTCCTTCACCCAAGCCACCTCGTTAAATTCTCTATCTTATATAAGATTTTTTTCGCATGCTAGCAGTTCTTCTAGTGTATACTCAACTGTGCGTTCCTGCTCTTGTAAATAAACTTGAATGAGTCTCTCCAGCACATTTAAACCTACAACTCTACCGCGTCCGTCTGGTGTCATCGTCATTTCACCAATGTCAGGCATGCCCTCTTTCGCTTCCTCATATTCATCATTTTCATACTTTAAACAGCACATTAAACGGCCACAAAGACCTGAAATTTTTGACGGATTTAAAGAAAGATTTTGATCTTTTGCCATCTTAATAGAAACTGGATCAAAGTCACCTAAAAAAGTTGAACAACAGAGCATTCGTCCACATGGACCTATGCCGCCCAACAATTTTGCCTCATCTCGTACACCAATTTGGCGAAGTTCGATACGTGTTCTAAATACCGAGGCTAGATCCTTTACTAGATCCCTAAAGTCGACACGTCCTTCTGCTGTAAAATAAAAAATAATTTTATTACGATCAAATGTATATTCAACATCTACTAGCTTCATTTCTAGATTATGCTCTATAATTTTTGTACTTGCCAGTTCAAATGCCCGCTTTGACTCAGCTGCATTTTCCTCTACCTGAATACGATCACGTTCATCCGCTGGTCGTAGTACTTGTTTAAGTGGTAATACAACATCATTATCCCCAACAACCTTTTGTGGGACAACTACCTTACCATATTCTACACCACGAGCTGTCTCTACAATGACATATTGACTATCTTCTAGTAGATATGATGCTGGATCAAAATAATATATTTTACCCGCTTTTTTAAAGCGGACTCCCACTACATTATACAAATGTGTATCCCTCCTGCAGATTTAGCATTAGCTGCTCCATCAATAACGTCCTATTCATGTTACGCTGTAAAGATGCGCGCGCCTGTAAAATAGACTCCATTTGACTAGATAGGCGTTCATAAGTCGAATGTAACGCAGCTTCTTTAAATGTCTGTAACATGTCTGGATAAGTACAAGCTGCCTCGGGATTAGCTTTTATTGACACTATATCACGGTAAGCAAATAGTAGTAAATCCAATGCTTGTTCCATTTCACTTTTTTCTTTAAAAAGTGGCAACCATTCTTCATGCACAACTAGCATTGCTTCGTGTACATTTTGGCGAATTACCTCTACTAATTTTAACACTGTTTTTCGAGCAAGTGCAAACTGCTCGTCATTTGCTAAAAATATTGCTGTTTCGAGCTCATTCGTCATCATGCTCACTGTACAAGACATTGAATAAGAAATATTGCTTTCTTGCAAATGATTTAACAATACATGACGAGGCATTTTTTGAAACTTTATATGCTGACATCTAGAGCGAATCGTTGGTAATATTGACTGCATTTGCTCAGTTAGCAAAATGGCAGTAACCTCTCCATCAGGTTCCTCTAAAAATTTTAGAATCATATTTGCAGATGCAATATTAAGTCGATCTGCATGATGAAGTACATAAATCTTTCGCCCTTCTTCAACACCCATCATCTTCATCTCAGCTACTAAATCACGTATTTGATCAATTTTAATAAATTGACCATCTGGATATATTTGATGAATATTAGGATGATTGCCAGAATCAACACGTCTGCAATTTCGACATGTTTCACATGGAACATTTTGATTTGGTTGCTCACATAGCATTAATTTGACAAAAAACCGCATAATATCTACTTTGCCTGTCCCTTTTTCGCCATCAAAAATGTATGCATGTGCTAATCTATTTTTGTCAAAAATCGTTTGAAGCTGCTTCATTACGACAGGTTGTAGTGAAAATAGCTCTTCAACATTCTTGGCCATATATTTAAATTCCTTCCTATAACAATTACAAATAGATATAATTGTTTGCGATTGCTCTCTTCTCGATACAGAATTACTTATAATAATTCGAAAAGATAGTTAGTTTCACAATATTTGTAACAATAAGCAAAATATATTTGAAAAAAGCCCGCGCCTACAAGAGAACGAGACACGGGTTTTACATATACAGATTAATTAATAAGCCTTTTATCTCACCGATTTTATCAAGAAGATCAATTGCTTCTTTCTCTTCATCTAAAATATCTTGTGCTAACTCCACAAGGCGAGAATCAATCGTTTCGATAATTTTCAAACGTCTTCCCTCACCGAAACGATTCCAAGTATGTGATTGCTTTAATTCCATACCATGTTCGACTGTTTCTTGTAGAAATTTTTTAACAAGCATTTTAAAACGAGCAAGCTCTCGTAAATTTCGTGATCTTGCAACTCGGTCTCCCGCAGTAGAAATATCCCCTAGCAATCGTGTAAGCTGTTCAGTCTGCAATTTGGTTCCCTGCTTGACGACCATATCTCCAAATCGGTTATTTTGATTATTATTTTGTAGTGGCTCTTTGCGATTAGTATTTAACCCGACACGTATATCTTGATTGATCTTCAAGCTGTATTCGCCCCCACTTGCTTTCTTTATCGATACACAAAAGCTAATTTAAATTTCGTTCTGAACTAAAAATGATGAAACTGCTCTATTGGTAAAACAAAAACTGTCGCTCCTCCTACTTCAACCTCTACAGGATAAGGTATATAGGAATCTGCATTACCGCCCAATGGTGAAACGGGTGCCACCATTTGTTCCCGAGCTCGACAATTATCTCGAATAATATCTAAAACTTTGGGTATAAGAGAGTCTTCCGTTCCAATAAGAAACGTAGTATTTCCAGAACGTAAAAAACCTCCTGTGCTCGCTAACTTAGTTGCGCGAAACTGATTCTTCGTTAAAGCATTTGATAAGCGACTGCTATCCTGATCCTGCACTACAGCTACGACTAACTTCATTCGCACTCACCCCTTTTATAAAATTAACCTAGATCATTTTTTGTTACCATTATCTATAGGGAAATTTCAATTTAATGAGCGTTTTTTTCTCATTAAATAAAATAATAGATGTTACCATTATATCACAATGTGTTAGACAACTTCATGCTTTTACTGCAATGCATCAAATAATAATGCCCATACATCTTCTACAACACGCTCAATATTTTGATCCGCATTGACAACATGTATTCTCTCCGGGTAACGATCCACTAGTTGTAAATAACCATCACGAACTTTCTGATGAAAGGCTAAGCTTTCAACATCTAATCGATTTACCTCTCGTTCACCATGAGCATGAATACGTGCTAAACCAATCTCTGGTTCAAGGTCAAATAAAATTGTTATATCAGGCAATTTCTTACCGATTGCAAACTCATTAATAGATAATACCTCATCCACACCGATACCACGTGCATATCCTTGATAAGCTAATGAAGAATCAATAAAGCGATCGCAAATCACCATTTTCCCCGCATCTAATGCAGGTCTAACCTTTTCAAAATAATGCTGACTTCGTGCCGCTGCGTACAATAACGCCTCTGTTCGTTCATCCATTGCTGTATGTGCTGGGTTTAAAATGATTGTCCGAATTTTTTCAGCAATCTCTATACCACCAGGTTCTCTCGTTGCTAATACATCAATATTCTCCTGAGCTAGTCGCTCAGCTATTTTTTGAATGACTGTTGTCTTTCCGGCACCCTCTGGACCTTCAAATGTTATAAATAAATTGCTGTTCATCCTGTAATTGCCTCCAACTATTTCATGACCTCAATCATTTTTTCTTCTAAACGGTGATTTCCTTGGAATGTTGCACCCGTAGCCAACAATTCCTCAAGCTGGCTCAATTTTGCCACTGTTATCTTTTCTCCTGGAACAAGTAATGGAATGCCTGGAGGGTAAGGAATAACCATGCTTGATGAGATTCGCCCCATTGTTCGCATATAAGGTAACCATACCTTTTCCGATTTTTCAATTTCCTCAATAGAATAAGCTGGTTCGGTAATGGCTACAAAATTATAGGCTGTATGTGGAGCTGTTATTATGTCTGCTCTCGGTGTATTTAACAATATTGTTATCGCATCCTTAATACGGACACGAATTTCTGCAAAGGGATAGTTATGCCCCTGTTTTAATAAAGGTAGTACCAACAAAACCTGATTTGCATCTGCCAGCTCTACATATACTTGTTTTGCCTCCAGTGCCTCTTGTAGTTGGAAACCACTATAGCCCTCTACACGGAGTAATAATTTTATAGGATCATCTACCTCGATAACTTTCAAAGATCCAATTGCCCGTAATGCTTCTACCCATTGATTCTTTTTTTCTATTATATATGCACCATCACTCTCCATATATGTCTGTATATAATAGCGTGCATCATCTAAAGATGCTAATAAAAGATAGGATGGGCTACTAGATTGTAGCATACGTAGATAGTAATTTATTTTATCGACATTAATGATATCTGAATTAACATGCAAAAAGGATGCCATTGTCATTGCAGGCAGAGTTTTATGTGCAGACTGTACCACTATATCTGCACCAAACGTCAATGCTGATGGTTGGAATAAGGCACATGCACTAAAATGGGCTCCGTGTGCCTCATCTACTAAGACAGGAATCCCCTTTTCATGACAGTAGGCTATCTGCTGCTGAATTTCTTTAGATGTCATACCATAGTAAGTAGGATATGTTAAAACAACAGCCCGAGCCTCTGGATAATAATCAACCGCGTCTTTTAAATCCTTATAAGAAACATGCGTTGCTGTTAGTGTTTGATCATCCCACATGGGTGAGACAAATACAGGTCTTGCCCCAACCAGCTCAATTGCATGAAAAATAGACTTATGAGCATTACGTTGAACAATAATCGTATCATCCTTTTTACAGGTAGCATAGATCATTGCTAAATTCCCAACCGTAGATCCACCTACTAAAAAGAAGCTTTTCATTGTCCCATATGTATCTGCCAATAAATTTTCTGCTTCTAATATCATTTCCTCAGGATGATGTAGGTCATCAAGACCTGATAACTCCGTTACATCATATCGCATAACATCTTTAAAGGCCTGAGGAAGATGAGATAGCTCACCGTGTTTATGCCCTGGGACATGAAAGGAAATATTTTGTTGTTGTCGAAAGCGCTCTAACCCTTCTACAATCGGCTTTTTCTTTTGCAAAACAAAACACCCATTTCCGTTATATTCTTATTTAATTATAACACGATAAAAAGCTATCCCACTAAGTAGGATAGCTTCTACATCAGATTGACATAAAAACTATTTATCAAATAACCTTTCTACCAACCCAGTGAGCAAATAATGCAATTGGTATTAATAATAGACAAAATGGTAAGCAAATAAAAATGATGTTCCATGTTATAACATTATTCGTTAATAGTGAATGATACAAAATTAAGCTATATGGAATAATGATAATTAACGATGTGACTGCACCAGGTGTTATAGAACGAAGAAATATTGTCTGCCCTAGATGGGTAAAAGCATGAAGAAAAAAGGTTAACGTAACAATAGTGAATATATAAATATTCCCTAATTGTCCTTGATTCACAAATTGACTGGCACTAAAAGTCGAACCACTTACAAAGAAAAATATGACCACTACAGCTACTGCAAACTGTGCTGTTGACATAGAAAATTGCTTAATCACTCTATCAGCTGCTTTTATTGGTAGTTTTGCATACAAAATTGAAGATTTATTATTTAACCACTTCTCAACCATAATAATTTCTTCAAAATCATGGAGGATAAACATAATAGGGAATAACCAAATAAGTGTATAAATATCAATCCATTGAAACATAGATGTACCTTCTTTCACCGAAAAAAATACTGAGTATTTACTCAATTTTTTTCAAAAAAATTTTTATGTATTTTGAATACCCTTTAAAATAACTGTAACTATCTCCTCAATATATTGATTTACTAATAGATTGTCGCCCATTTTCCTTTCTTCAACTAATACAAAGGTTAATATCGACGAAAGAAACATTGAGGCTGCTGTATCAATGACCTTTTTCTCAACGGAACATAGAATAACTCTTGATATGAATACACTAGCATGTTCACGCATTATAGAAATAAAATCCACAATCTCCTCACCTACATCTGAGTTTTGTACGATTTCTGGAGACCAAATAAAAATTAAAAAACTTTTATTTTGTGACAAAAAATTTGCATATAATCGTCCAAATTGAATTAAAGCAGGATATGGCTCCATCTTGGTTAACTCCATTATTTCTTTTTGGAGAGAGCCAATAAAAGAAAATTCTCGAATGAGTTTATAGAGAAGATCCTCTTTATCTTTAAAATAATAAAAGATTAGACCCTCTGCCACACCGCTGGTTATTGCGATTTCTTTAGTAGTCGTTGCATTAAAGCCCTTTTTAGTAAATAAATCAAATGCTGCCTCTAGAATTTTATCCTTTTTCGTTGCCAAATATCTTCACCACTATTTTCTTAAAATTTGAGTATTTACTCAAATATAAATTTTATAAATAATTTTGTCAAGTTATTCCATAATATTTAAAGACAGACCTAAAACATTTCTTTAATGCGACATAAACTTACCTTAGATGATAACTTACTTTCAGACATGCAATGTACACCGCAACTTAGAAGACTGACATTGGCTATCCAACATAAAAAAATCATTGCTCTCTAAAGCAACGATTTTTTCAACTTATTAGATATAATCATTTTTACAAAAACTTAACTGCTCTAAATAGTTATTCACTTTATTGGCTTGCTTTAATTGCCATTTTTTGTACTAGTTGCTCTACCAATTGTGGAACAAATTTTTCTAATATAGGATTCATCATTCCGGCTAAAAAACCACTAGCTTTCATTGTTAAATTTCCCACAAGTTGACATGCATCTCCCTGTTCTTGTCTAATTTCAAAAAAGCCATCGCCGTTTATAGGGTCTGATAATCCTATCAAATCAAACATAACTTGATTTGTAGTGGATTCCTTATATTTAAGTTCCACTTTTACAGCCTTTTGAATAAGGCCAAAATCACCTTGAAACACCCAAATCATATCTTGTTCATTTGGAAACTCATGATGTAAGTAACCTGGTATAAGTTCAGCCCATTCTTCTTTATTTTGAACAAATGCTTGTAATTTTTCTTTCTCAATTTGAATTTCCTTGCTATATAAGCCTGTCGCCATTTTAAGCACCCCTTTATTTTGAAAGCTACTTAAATTTTAGCATTTTATGGTATGCGTTTGAATAGGAAAGTAGCGCTTTAGTTCAACTGAAATTGAGGAGTTCAAACTATGACATATGCTAAAAATTTTGACGATCTCAGGTGATTAATTTGTTTCTGATGAATACAAAATTAAATAGTTAAGCATCTACCTTTCGTGAATTAATTTAATTAGTATTACTACTCTATTATTCCAAGTTTCCACTCAACTAACTTCATATTGATAGCCAATCGTATAATAAAAAAACCACTGATTTCTCAGTGGTTGCTGTGTGCCTAGCGACGTCCTACTCTCACAGGGGGAAGCCCCCAACTACCATCGGCGCTAAAGAGCTTAACTTCCGTGTTCGGTATGGGAACGGGTGTGACCTCTTTGCCAACATCACTAGACCTTGTATTTAGTTGAAAGATGTTATTCTTTCAAAACTGGATAAACGGCGCATTGAATGTTTCAAACTTTTTGGTTAAGTCCTCGATCGATTAGTATTCGTCAGCTCCATGTGTCACCACACTTCCACCTCGAACCTATCTACCTCATCGTCTTTGAGGGATCTTACTTACTTGCGTAATGGGAAATCTCATCTTGAGGGGGGCTTCATGCTTAGATGCTTTCAGCACTTATCCCGTCCACACATAGCTACCCAGCGATGCCTTTGGCAAGACAACTGGTACACCAGCGGTGTGTCCATCCCGGTCCTCTCGTACTAAGGACAGCTCCTCTCAAATTTCCTACGCCCACGACGGATAGGGACCGAACTGTCTCACGACGTTCTGAACCCAGCTCGCGTACCGCTTTAATGGGCGAACAGCCCAACCCTTGGGACCGACTACAGCCCCAGGATGCGATGAGCCGACATCGAGGTGCCAAACCTCCCCGTCGATGTGGACTCTTGGGGGAGATAAGCCTGTTATCCCCGGGGTAGCTTTTATCCGTTGAGCGATGGCCCTTCCATGCGGAACCACCGGATCACTAAGCCCGTCTTTCGACCCTGCTCGACTTGTAGGTCTCGCAGTCAAGCTCCCTTGTGCCTTTACACTCTACGAATGATTTCCAACCATTCTGAGGGAACCTTTGGGCGCCTCCGTTACCTTTTAGGAGGCGACCGCCCCAGTCAAACTGTCCGCCTGACACTGTCTCCTGCCCCGCTAAGGGGCATGGGTTAGAATTTCAATACAACCAGGGTAGTATCCCACCGACGCCTCCTTCGAAGCTGGCGCTCCGAGATCTCTGGCTCCTACCTATCCTGTACAAGTTGTACCAAAATTCAATATCAGGCTACAGTAAAGCTCCACGGGGTCTTTCCGTCCTGTCGCGGGTAACCTGCATCTTCACAGGTACTATAATTTCACCGAGTCTCTCGTTGAGACAGTGCCCAGATCGTTACGCCTTTCGTGCGGGTCGGAACTTACCCGACAAGGAATTTCGCTACCTTAGGACCGTTATAGTTACGGCCGCCGTTTACTGGGGCTTCAATTCGCAGCTTCGCTTGCGCTAACCACTCCTCTTAACCTTCCAGCACCGGGCAGGCGTCAGCCCCTATACGTCACCTTACGGTTTTGCAGAGACCTGTGTTTTTGCTAAACAGTCGCCTGGGCCTATTCACTGCGGCTCTCATGCGCTTGCACGCTCAAGAGCACCCCTTCTCCCGAAGTTACGGGGTCATTTTGCCGAGTTCCTTAACGAGAGTTCTCTCGCACACCTTAGGATTCTCTCCTCGACTACCTGTGTCGGTTTGCGGTACGGGCACCTCTCACCTCGATAGAGGCTTTTCTTGGCAGTGTGAAATCAGGAACTTCGTCCATACGGACTCGCCATCACAGCTCAACGTTACAGTGTGCGGATTTGCCTACACACACGCCTTACTGCTTGGACGCGCACAACCAACGGCGCGCTTACCCTATCCTACTGCGTCCCCCCATTTCTCAAACGGTGAGGAGGTGGTACAGGAATATCAACCTGTTGTCCATCGCCTACGCCTATCGGCCTCGGCTTAGGTCCCGACTAACCCTGAGCGGACGAGCCTTCCTCAGGAAACCTTAGTCATACGGTGGACGGGATTCTCACCCGTCTTTCGCTACTCATACCGGCATTCTCACTTCTAAGCGCTCCACCAGTCCTTCCGGTCTGACTTCAACGCACTTAGAACGCTCTCCTACCACTGACATCGTAGATGTCAATCCACAGCTTCGGTGAATCGTTTAGCCCCGATACATTTTCGGCGCAGCGTCACTCGACCAGTGAGCTATTACGCACTCTTTAAATGATGGCTGCTTCTAAGCCAACATCCTGGTTGTCTGTGCAACGCCACATCCTTTTCCACTTAACGATTACTTTGGGACCTTAGCTGGTGGTCTGGGCTGTTTCCCTTTTGACTACGGATCTTATCACTCGCAGTCTGACTCCCGTGTATAAATATCTGGCATTCGGAGTTTGTCTGAATTCGGTAAACCGGGATGGCCCCCTAGTCCAAACAGTGCTCTACCTCCAGTATTCTCATCACGAGGCTAGCCCTAAAGCTATTTCGGAGAGAACCAGCTATCTCCAAGTTCGATTGGAATTTCTCCGCTACCCACACCTCATCCCCGCACTTTTCAACGTGCGTGGGTTCGGGCCTCCAGTAAGTGTTACCTTACCTTCACCCTGGACATGGGTAGATCACCTGGTTTCGGGTCTACGACCACGTACTATTTCGCCCTATTCAGACTCGCTTTCGCTGCGGCTCCGCCTTCTAAAGCTTAACCTCGCACGTAATCGTAACTCGCCGGTTCATTCTACAAAAGGCACGCTATCACCCATTAACGGGCTCTAACTACTTGTAGGCACACGGTTTCAGGATCTCTTTCACTCCCCTCCCGGGGTGCTTTTCACCTTTCCCTCACGGTACTGGTTCACTATCGGTCACTAGGTAGTATTTAGCCTTGGGAGATGGTCCTCCCGGATTCCGACGGAATTTCACGTGTTCCGCCGTACTCAGGATCCACTCTGGAGAGAACGAACTTTCGACTACAGGGCTTTTACCTGCTCTGGCGGACCTTTCCAAGTCGCTTCATCTAACTCGCTCTTTTGTAACTCCGTATAGAGTGTCCTACAACCCCAAGAGGCAAGCCTCTTGGTTTGGGCTCTTCCCGTTTCGCTCGCCGCTACTCAGGGAATCGATTTTTCTTTCTCTTCCTCCAGGTACTTAGATGTTTCAGTTCCCTGGGTCTGCCTTCAAGACGCTATGTATTCACGTCAAGATACTACGCGATTAAACGTAGTGGGTTCCCCCATTCGGAAATCTCCGGATCAAAGCTCACTTACAGCTCCCCGAAGCATATCGGTGTTAGTGCCGTCCTTCTTCGGCTCCTAGTGCCAAGGCATTCGCCGTGCGCCCTTAATAACTTAACCTGCAGCTTCCGATAAAAACTATCGAAACCTTTTTAATGTTATTAAGCCTATAAAAAAACTTAAAAAATAAATGTGTTTGTTACAATTTCAATGTCGTTTTATCCAGTTTTCAAAGAACAAGTTTTGAAGTATTTCATTCGGAAGAATGAACCTTCAAAACTGAACGCAAAACGTAATCTTACAAACCCAAGGTTTGTATTCCGAAAATATCCTTAGAAAGGAGGTGATCCAGCCGCACCTTCCGATACGGCTACCTTGTTACGACTTCACCCCAATCATCTATCCCACCTTCGGCGGCTGGCTCCAAAAGGTTACCTCACCGACTTCGGGTGTTACAAACTCTCGTGGTGTGACGGGCGGTGTGTACAAGGCCCGGGAACGTATTCACCGCGGCATGCTGATCCGCGATTACTAGCGATTCCGGCTTCATGTAGGCGAGTTGCAGCCTACAATCCGAACTGAGAACGACTTTATCGGATTAGCTCCCTCTCGCGAGTTGGCAACCGTTTGTATCGTCCATTGTAGCACGTGTGTAGCCCAGGTCATAAGGGGCATGATGATTTGACGTCATCCCCACCTTCCTCCGGTTTATCACCGGCAGTCACCTTAGAGTGCCCAACTAAATGATGGCAACTAAGATCAAGGGTTGCGCTCGTTGCGGGACTTAACCCAACATCTCACGACACGAGCTGACGACAACCATGCACCACCTGTCACCGTTGCCCCCGAAGGGGAAACTATATCTCTACAGTGGTCAACGGGATGTCAAGACCTGGTAAGGTTCTTCGCGTTGCTTCGAATTAAACCACATGCTCCACCGCTTGTGCGGGCCCCCGTCAATTCCTTTGAGTTTCAGTCTTGCGACCGTACTCCCCAGGCGGAGTGCTTAATGCGTTAGCTGCAGCACTAAGGGGCGGAAACCCCCTAACACTTAGCACTCATCGTTTACGGCGTGGACTACCAGGGTATCTAATCCTGTTTGCTCCCCACGCTTTCGCGCCTCAGCGTCAGTTACAGACCAGAAAGTCGCCTTCGCCACTGGTGTTCCTCCAAATCTCTACGCATTTCACCGCTACACTTGGAATTCCACTTTCCTCTTCTGCACTCAAGTCCCCCAGTTTCCAATGACCCTCCACGGTTGAGCCGTGGGCTTTCACATCAGACTTAAAGGACCGCCTGCGCGCGCTTTACGCCCAATAATTCCGGACAACGCTTGCCACCTACGTATTACCGCGGCTGCTGGCACGTAGTTAGCCGTGGCTTTCTAATAAGGTACCGTCAAGGTACAGCCAGTTACTACTGTACTTGTTCTTCCCTTACAACAGAGTTTTACGATCCGAAAACCTTCTTCACTCACGCGGCGTTGCTCCATCAGGCTTTCGCCCATTGTGGAAGATTCCCTACTGCTGCCTCCCGTAGGAGTCTGGGCCGTGTCTCAGTCCCAGTGTGGCCGATCACCCTCTCAGGTCGGCTACGCATCGTCGCCTTGGTGAGCCATTACCTCACCAACTAGCTAATGCGCCGCGGGCCCATCCTATAGCGACAGCCGAAACCGTCTTTCAGTATGTCACCATGAGGTGACATAGATTATTCGGTATTAGCCCCGGTTTCCCGGAGTTATCCCAAACTATAGGGTAGGTTGCCCACGTGTTACTCACCCGTCCGCCGCTAACGTCAAAGGAGCAAGCTCCTTCTCTGTTCGCTCGACTTGCATGTATTAGGCACGCCGCCAGCGTTCGTCCTGAGCCAGGATCAAACTCTCCATAAAAGAAATTTGATTAGCTCAAATTGTTTTGCTGGCATCAATTTTGATGTCCAAAATTTTGTTTTGTTCACTAGCGAAAGCTAGCTACTAAAAACTTTATTGATTACGTTTTGCTTGTTCAGTTTTCAAGGTTCATTTCGCCGCCGTTTCTCAACAGCAACTCTTATACTATATCGCACTCACAACCGTTTGTCAACAATTAAATTTCAATTTATTAATTTGTTTGTTTTTCAACAGTTATCTTAGCGACTTCTACTACTATACCATAATATTTTTATTATGCAAGCTTTTTATAAAAAAAAGATTAAAGCTGTTATTCCAAACACGCCTGGTATACCTAGTATAGCGATAGTTAAGACTGAAAAAAGATTGATAGGTATATTATAGCCTACATATCCTAGACTCATATGAATAACAAATAATAGAAGAAAAGCAAAAGCAAATCTAAACCAAAAAACGGACATTCCTTCTAAAATTCTACCCATTTTAGCATGTCTAATTATTACATAAAGAAAAAGAAGCACTACAGGCACACCAATACTCATAATTACTAACCACGACATCAGGTTTCCCCCTTAAAATGATATAATTATGAAAGTTTATGTTTCCTGTTTTGCTTCTATGAGTTTAAAAATCTGTTATTTAATTAATACTTTTCGTATTCTAGCTTCTTTAAATAAATAGAAATGAATGCTCTCTGCTGCTTTTCGTTGAGCAATTAATTCTAAATCATAATCATCTAATAATTCTTCAATTAATTTTGCCTGCTGTAAATCTTCTTTTGTTTCTTTTATTAGACTCACAAGCTTGTCATCGAATTCTTTTTTTAACTTTCTCTTACTTCGGAAGAACATATTAATCCCTCACTCATAATTCTCGGCGGCCTTCCATTGCCTTCGATAACGTAACTTCATCTGCATATTCTAAATCTCCACCTACTGGTAGCCCATGGGCAATACGTGTTGTTCGAATACCAGAGGGTTTTACTAGACGGGAAATATACATGGCCGTTGCCTCGCCCTCAATCGTGGAATTCGTAGCTAAAATTAACTCTTGAACTGTTTCATCTTGCAAACGAACTAACAATGAGGCAACATTAATATCCTCTGGACCAATACCATCCATTGGTGATATAGCTCCTTGTAGTACATGATACATCCCGTTGTAGTCACGCATTTTTTCCATCGCTATAACATCTTTTGTATCTTGTACAACACAGATAATCGAATGATTCCGTTGCTTATCTGTACAAATATGACATGGATCAATATCAGTTATGTTGCCACATACAGAGCAATAACTTAAATTTCGTTTAGCATCAATAAGTGCTTTAGAAAAAGATAAAACATCATCTTCTTTCATTGTTAACACAAAAAATGCCAGACGAGCCGCGGTTTTCGGCCCGATACCTGGCAGTTTCATAAAACTATCTATTAGTTTCGATATTGGTTCTGGGTAGTACATTTATTTACCTCCTAGAATGGAAGGTTCATGCCTTGAGTGAATTTCCCCATTGTTGCATTTGTTTTCTCGTCTACTTTTTTTAGTGCTTCATTTGTAGCAACAACGATTAAATCTTGAAGCATTTCGATATCATCAGGATCTACTACTGAAGAATCAAGATTCACTTCTACAACTTCACGTTGGCCAGTAACAATTACTTTTACCATACCACCGCCAGCAACACCTTCAAATTGCTCTGCATTTAAGGCTTCTTGTGCTTCCATCATTTCCTTTTGCATTTTTTGCATTTTTTTCATCATACCTTGCATATTTCCCATTCCACGCATAAACATATTCCTCCTAAATGATTAATCTTCCACAATTTCTATAAAATCTTTACCAAACAACTTTTCCGCCTCTGTCACAAGTGGATCCTGTGAGGCAAGTGGCTGAGCATCATCGATAAACGGCTCATCAGGCATTTCTGCCGGTGGTGGCTCTAGTAATTCCATCTCCTGCTCGGACACTGTCTGAGATTTTTTCTGCTGTTGCAAACCATGATCACGAATAAACTCTTCACGTAATTTTAACCACGTTTCTTCAGGGGTACAAAGCATTTCATACATTGTACCAGTTTGCCCTGCAATTAATTGTGTGAATTGAGCTTTTAGAGATTGGTTATCAGCAACCATTTGACAATGAATATCATACTTGAATTTTAACACAAAAGCACTTGAAGATGCTGCAACAGGTTCAGCTTCAGCTAAAAGAGCAGATTGTGACTTTTGCATTTGGTTTAACGCTTGAGCCCAAACTGATTTAATCCGATGAACATCCTGTTTCGTTGCATCCTTTAGCACCTCTTGAATCCGCCCTGTTGGTGCTTTATAGCCATTTGAACTTTTAGCTCGTGGTCGTTGTTCTTTAGGTGCTTGCATCTGCTGCACAGAAGCTCCAGCCTGTAACTGTGCTGACAATTGTTGTACCGTTTGCTCAAGTGCAACTATTTTTTGAGCCAGCTCTGGGCTCAATGCTGCTTCAACTGTAGAAGTTGTTTGACTAACTAGTCCACCCGAAAACTGTACCATTTTAAGTAATGCTGTTTCTAAATAGATTTTTGTATGGTGGGAGAATCGCATTTCTTGCTGTGTTTTCGCTAAAATATCTATGTAGCCGTATAGCAAGTCTGGTGCAAAATCATGTGCTAATGTAAATACACGTTCTTCCGGCGAAACTAGCTCTAATAGTTCGGTCAATTCATCACTTGTTTGTAGCAATAATAAGTCACGGAAAAATGTAATCAAGTCCTCTGAAAGACGAAGTGGATCCTTGCCATCTGCGATAAGCTGTTCTAATAAAGCAAGCATTTTAGCAACATCTTTTACTTTTAAGGCTTCTGCTAAGTCATAAAAAACTTCCTGACTAATTGAACCTGTTACAAGTAATGTATCCTCAAGCTTTAGCTTCTCTCCACTAAAGGAGACAACCTGATCTAATAAACTCAATGCATCACGCATACCGCCAGCAGCAGATTGTGCAATTACCTTCAAACCTTGTTCCTCATACGGTAGCTCAATGTCCTCTAATACAACCTTCATGCGTTCGATAATATCGTTAGTTGATAGTCGTTTGAAATCAAAGCGTTGGCAACGTGAGATAATGGTTGCAGGCAATTTATGAGGCTCTGTTGTTGCCAAAATAAAAACAGCATGTGGTGGTGGTTCTTCTAATGTTTTTAAAAGTGCATTGAAAGCACTTGTAGAAAGCATATGCACTTCATCGATAATATACACTTTATATCTACTACTAGCAGGAGCAAAGCGAACTTTCTCAATAATATCACGTATTTCTTCAACTCTAGAATTAGATGCTGCATCAAATTCAATCACATCAGGATGCGACCCATCTGTAATGCTTAAACAAGTGGCACATTCGTTACACGGCTCGTTCGATGGTGCTCGCTCACAATTCAAAGCTTTTGCAAAAATCTTAGCTGTACTTGTTTTCCCTGTTCCTCTTGGGCCAGAAAACAAATAAGCATGTGTGGTTTTGTTTGCTAGGAGAGCATTTTGTAGCGTTCTTTTGACATGTGCTTGACCAGACATTTCTCGAAATGATTGCGGTCGATACACACGATAAAATGCTTGATACGTCAATGATTTCCTCTCCTTTTCTCCATTAATTATAGAATAGTTCTATTATAACATTTGTCTAATAATAGTGTTATCAATTCAATAAAATTGAAGCAATACACTGTTGTTTTAGATTCATTTAGTTTCTATATAAGATCATACAAAGATAAGATCATACAAAGATAAGATCATACAAAGATAAGATCATACAAAGTTTTCTCACCTGTTAAAATGTATAAAAAAACGCATCCCGCCTAATATAGACGGATGCGTTTGAGTTGGCAATTTAATGCCGTGCACCTTTCTTTGACAGCCGCACATAAGCGTTACTCTTGTCGTTAGCTCAGATTAGGCAACCCCGCGGCACATGAATAAGACCACTTAATGCTGCTTCCTTCCGGACCTGACATGGTTCATGGGTATCCATTGCGCAGGACCCAATCGTCAACACTACGTGCAAAAGGCAGACCAAACAATACGGACAGCCTCAAAAAAGGAATTCAGTCTCGCTAGAGCGGATTGCGAGTTACAGGACACCGCTACCTTCCCACCTAGCACGGCAATAACTAGTATACTGACTGTTTTCATAAATTGCAACTTAATGCACATAATATTTATGTGGAAACATTTTTCAACAATATCTTTATAAAAATCTCAAAAATTAGTTGACGTGGAATACAAAACATGATAAATTAATTTTTGTCGATAAGACATCAGGTTAATATGGAGGTATACCCAAGTCTGGCTGAAGGGATCGGTCTTGAAAACCGACAGGCGGGTAACACCGCGCGGGGGTTCGAATCCCTCTACCTCCTCCAGTTTTTAAATTCCGACTACATCTGTAGCCGTTTTTTTTTGCCTAAAAAATTGACATAATACATACAGATACCACTTCCACAAAGGTTGTGGTATTTTTTTATTGTTAAGGAGAAGATAAATTAAATATCTACATTATTAAGGGAGGATTTTTATGCACTCAAAATATTTAATTTCTCGTGCTTCCCTCACTTGGATTTTTTTAATTGCTATATTAACTGCTATTGGTAGTGAGATTAAAATAATGCCATTTGCTAATACAACTTTTCGCTTTGGATTAGGGACTATTGTTTTCTTTCTATGTACGCTTCTTAGACCAACGCCTTTTATATTAGCTGGTATTATAACCAGCATTGTGACAACAGCTTTTAGAGTCATTATAACTTCTACGACACCTGATGTATCATTAATAGATAGCATCTTTTTACATTTACCAGCTGCAGCATTTTATATACTTTTTGCATTATGTCTACAAATTTTAAATATCCATCGCTATCGAGAAAAACCGCTAATGCTTGGATTATTAGTTGCATTTAGTGAAGTAATAAGTAATTTAGCTGAGCAATTATTTCGTTTTCTTGTTAATTCTTATACTTTTTTACTCGTTCATGATTTACTTATATTGTTAGCCGTTGCTTTATTACGCAGTTTCTTTGTAGTGGGTGTTTATAGCTCCATTTTAATTGCTGAACAAAAAAAACGTGTGCAAGAAATGCTTACTATCGGGTCTGATTTATATGTTGAAACGCTCTATTTAAAAAAATCTATGAATCATATAGAAACAATTACTGCTAGTGGGTTTGATTTATATCGACAGCTAAAATCGCAAGGCTATCGGACTGAAAGCTTACAGGCCTTGCATATTGCCCAGGAAATTCATGAAGTAAAAAAGGATTCACAACGTATCTATGCAGGAATTTCTAAAATTGTAGGCGAAAAGAGCTTTGGCCCCTTTAGAATGTCAGAATTATTACATTATATTGAGGATGGTAACAGAAAGTACAGCGAACTATTGGGAAAGGAAATTCACTTTAAAGTAAGTATAGATATGGACTTTCAAACAAAAGAACATATTGCATTACTAGCACTTTTAAACAATCTAACAGCAAATGCTATTGAAGCTATTGAAGATCAAGGTGTTATTTCTATTGCCATTAAACAACAACTGGATGATATTGTAATCACAGTTTGTGATAATGGAAAAGGCATATCACAAGGTGATACCACTATTATTTTTGAGCCTGGATATACCACTAAATACAATATGGAAGGTGTCGCCGCAACCGGTATTGGACTTTCGCATGTTGCTGAATTAGTAAATAAATTAAATGGCTTCATAACCGTTGAATCAAACAATCAAAACACAATGTTTAAAATTACAGTTCCTACACAAACTATTCAAACGGGAGAGACTTAAATGAGGTATTTTATTGTAGATGATGATCGTGCAAGTCGGGTCATGTTAAAAACTATTATTGAAGATAGCGGGTTAGGTACTGTTATTGGCGAAGCTCGTAATGGGGAGGATGCCATCCCTCAAATTTTAATGACACAGCCAGAGTTTGTGCTAATCGATTTACTGATGCCAAAGCTTGATGGAATTGCAACAGTTGAACATCTAACTCAAAATCGTTTTGAGGGACAATTTATCATGATTTCTCAGGTAGTCAATAAGGAAATGGTTGGTGAGGCATATGAACAAGGAATTGAGTTCTTTATTCATAAACCTATAAATCGTATAGAGGTTGAGAATGTTTTACGAAAAACAACAGAACAATTTCGCCTAAAGAATTCACTATTGGTCATTCGTCAATCACTGACAAATATTGATTTAAGTGAGCAAATAAATCAGAAAGCTACATCACGCGATCATATTCAATCGATCTTAAACGATATGGGCATTGTGGGTGAAATTGGCAGTGAGGATATTATAGCTATCATCGAGACCTTGCTTGCTCATCAACACAAGATAGCGCCCCTACCTCCATTAAAAGAGCTTTATGAGGAAATTGCAGCGGTTACAAAGACTACACCGGATGAAATCTTGAAAGAAAGTAAAGCTATCGAACAGCGCGTACGTCGTACAATATTAGCAGCCATGATTAATCTTGCTAATTTAGGTGTCGTTGATTATACAAACTCTGAATTTGAATATTATGCGCCTCGTTACTTTGACTTTAAGGAAATTCGTCAGCTTATGACGCAGATAGAAGATCATGAAAATCGTAAAGCAAAGGTAAATATTAAGAAGTTTATTCAGGTATTATATTCAGATATTTTAACAAAAGTAAATTAATTTTCTCGGATTTTGTCGGATTCCATAAGTCCTCCGTATTATTAAAGTAAGGCTAGTCCTAAAAATTTAATATTAGGGGGTACAAAGGGTTTGAAAAAGAAATTTAAAATCAGTTTAGCCGCTCAAATTTTAATTGGTTTGATTTTAGGGATTATTGTTGGTGGTATCTTTTATGGAAACCCCAAAATTGAAACATATTTACAACCTCTAGGGGATATCTTTTTACATCTAATTAAGATGATTGTTGTACCGATTATTATTTCAACTTTAATCGTTGGTGTTGCTGGAACTGGAGACATGAAACAGCTTGGACGATTAGGCGGGAAATCAATTATTTACTTTGAAATTATTACAACTGTAGCTATTATAGTTGGTTTACTTTCAGCAAACTTGTTCCAACCAGGCGCTGGTCTAAACATGAACGAGCTTTCTCAAGGGGATATTTCCAAATATGTTACAACTACAGAACAGGTACAGCATGAGGGACCATTTGATATTATAGTGGGTATAGTACCAACAAATATCATTCAGTCTATGGCTGAAGGAAATATGCTTGCTATTATCTTTTTCTCTGTAATTTTTGGATTAGGGGTTGCTGCCATTGGCGAACGAGGTAAACCAGTTTTAGACTTCTTCCAAGGGGTAGCAGATACTATGTTCTGGGTAACAAACCTTGTAATGAAATTCGCGCCATTTGGGGTATTTGGTTTAATTGGTGTAACCGTTTCCAAATATGGATTCGCTTCATTAATACCACTAGGTAAACTTGCAATACTTGTTTATGCAACTATGCTATTCTTTATCTTTGTCGTCCTTGGTCTTGTGGCAAAATTTGCGGGTATCAACATCTTCTACTTAATTAAAGTACTAAAAGATGAGCTAATTTTAGCGTTCTCAACAGCAAGTTCTGAAGCTGTTCTACCACGAATTATGATGAAAATGGAGAAATTAGGTGCTCCAAAGGATATCGTTTCCTTTGTTATTCCAACCGGTTATTCCTTTAACTTAGATGGTTCTACACTGTATCAGGCGATTGCAGCATTATTTATTGCTCAAATGTATGGTATTCATCTAAGCATTGGAGAGCAAATTACGTTAATGCTTGTTCTAATGGTTACATCTAAAGGAATCGCAGGCGTTCCAGGGGTGTCATTCGTAGTACTTTTAGCAACTTTAGGTACTGTTGGTATTCCACTTGAAGGTTTGGCATTTATCGCAGGTATTGACCGTATCCTTGATATGGGACGTACAGTTGTTAACGTTATTGGTAACTCATTAGCGTCATTAGTAATGGCAAAATGGGAAGGCCGTTTCGATACAGAGAAAATGAAAAATTACTTTAAAAATAACGAAAACTTAGCGTAAAAAGTTAAAAAAATCCTCACGATGTATGGATGGCATCGTGAGGATTTTTTTAATTTTGCGTCCGGAATCGGCTTTGTATTGTACAGAGGACTCCTTTCCGATTCCGTGACAACCGCCGGAGACTTTAACTTCTTTCAGTTAAAACTTTATCTAAATAAGCAAGAATCGATTCTTTACCATTTACATGTGCCTCTTGTGCACGTACTTCATCTTTTTCCAGTTTTGCCTCCGCAGCCATTACAATTCGTTCTGCATCCTCCTGTGGTACTACAACTACACCATCCACATCTCCAATAATATAATCACCAGGATGGACAGTAACGCCTCCTATAGAGATGGGTATATTAACTTTACCACCACCATTTTTATTACCAGCAGCTACCGTTGTCCCTAAGGAGAATACGGGGAAGTCTAGCTCTCGAATGGCTGCGATATCTCGAATAACGCCATCCACAACAAACCCTTGTACACCTATGCCCTTTGCTAAAGAAATCACAAAATCTCCAGCAACAGCTCGATTCGTATTGCCTTTCGCATCGATTACCAAAATATCACCTTCATTAGCAGCTCGGATAGCTTCTAACACTGCACCATTTTCACCATCTGGTAAACGCACAGTTACCGCGCGCCCCGCTAGTTTAAAATGATCTGCTAAAGGCTTAATATCACTACGTAAATTTGTGTGTCCGCCAGTTGCATCTGAAACCGCTGTTGTAGGTAAATGCTTAAAACTTATTTCCACCTTTGTCATACATAACACCCCTATTATGATATATGAAAGACTTACATAATTATTGTAAATAAAAATCATATACTATTTCAATATATTTCAGAAAATTATGGAAATAAAACATTTGAAAATAGTACTGTTAAGACAATATCGCATTGGTTTTATCAAAATGCGCCATCCATTAGGAATAAACTCATTTGTCTATCAAATGGCGCTAACTTTTCATTAAACGATCTCGATAAAAAGCTTTGATTGCTCGTCTAACGCCTCTGCAGCACTTGCAATTTCAGAAAAATCATTGGTTGTCACTGAAATTTGTCCATTTGTTTTTTCAACTTTTTCAGCTATTCGTGTAATACTTTCTGTGACTTGTCCTATTTCTCGTTCTATGCCCTCAACATTATCCTTTACTTCAGAGATAGATTGCTCAACTCTTATAGATAGCTTCCTCACCTCTTTTGCTACAACATCAAAGCCTCGACCATATTCTCCTGCCCTAGCTGCTTCAATTGCTGCATTTAATGCCAGTAAATTTGTCTGAGAAGCAATTTCTTGAATAGTTTTCACAATACCTTTAATAGACTCGGCTTGCTTTTGAAGCTGTCCGAGATTTTTCACATTATCGGCGGACTCTTTTGATACTTCCCTTATAGTCTTCAGTAAGCCTTCACTATTCCGAATACCAGCCTCTGAACGGCTATGAAGTTCCTTTGACATCCCTTTTAATGTCTCAGCTACGCTAACAATCTCATTTTGACGGTCTGTAATATTTGTAGCAATTTTAGAAACGCCAATCACTTTTCTCGAATGATTTGCAAAGACCGGCATATAGGTTGCTTCAAGCCAAACTCTATTTCTGTTCGCATCCAATCTTTCAATTTTATCTTGATAGCTATTACCAGAGGTCAAGTTCCGCCAAAATTTTTCGTACTCTGTACTTTTAACAAACTCTGGTAAACATAAATCTTTATGATCTTTTCCTATCATTTCTTCTACTTTATAGCCTAATGTTTGAGCAAAAAGTGAATTTACATAGGCTACTTTACGTTCCATATCAAAACGAATAATTGCAATATTCCGTTCAATTGCCTGCACTACTAAATCATCTGTTACTTGTGTATTGATTTTCTGCATAATCTACACCTCTTGGAAAGATTTATTTTTACTAAAAATTTATTTTTTTCCATTTTAGCTCCTTGTTAATCTTTGCAGAAAAAACATGGGCAATCTTTACCCATGTTTTAATAACTGTAATACTTCTTCTGATGTAGTAGCTACATGAATTAATGACTTTTGTTCCGCGCGAATAAATCCTTCTTCAAGCATCTGCTTAAATTGCTGTAAAAGTGCATCATAAAAACTATTTACATTATATAAAATTACTGGCTTTTCATGTAGTCCAATTTGTGCCCATGTAAAGACTTCAAAATACTCATCCATTGTGCCACCACCACCTGGTAATGCTATAAAGGCATCTGCAAGCTCTACCATTTTTGCCTTACGTACATGCATAGACTCAACAAAATGAATTTCTGTTAAGGAGGCATGGGCTAATTCTCGCTTTTGTAAATGCGTTGGCATCACACCAATTACCTCGCCACCAGCGGTTAAAACGGCATCTGCCACTTTTCCCATTAGCCCACTTTTTGAACCCCCATAGACAACTCCATGACCATTTTGAGCCAACATAGCACCTAATTCGGTTGCCTTTTCTGCATAAATTGGGTTTTTGCCTAAACTGGAACCACAATACACCGCTACTTTTATAATAATCCCTCCTACTTAAAAGACGTGATACAATAGCTATTTATATTGTCTCACGTCTTTTAATCATTATTTTCTTCAACTTTCTTATTTAGGTATTTTTTGTGAAAGCCTATTTGCGTAAATGGCTTGTTTGTTTTAGCATATGACTGATACGGCTCACAATTGAGTCAATTGCTTCAGGATTTTTTAATAAATCATAATCATTAATATCTAAACGTAAAACTGGACATGAATTAAAGTTGTTGATCCAGTCCTCATAACGTTCATGCATTTCAATCCAATAATCATTTGGTGTCTGCTGCTCCATTGCACGGCCACGCTCTTGTATACGCCCAATGACTGCATCAATTGGTCCCTCGAGATAAATTAGTAAATCTGGATGAGGGAAGTAAGGTGTCATTACCATTGCATCAAATAAATTTTTATAAGTCTCGTAATCTGTTGGACTCATTGTTCCTTTATCATAGTGCATTTTAGCAAAGATTCCTGTATCTTCATAAATTGAACGATCCTGAATAAATCCCCCGCCATATTCAAAAATACGCTTTTGCTCCTTAAAACGTTCAGCTAAAAAATACACCTGCAAATGGAAGCTCCATTTTTCAAAGTCCTCATAAAATTTATCTAAATACGGGTTAGTATCTACTTTTTCAAATGATGTACGGAAATTTAGCGCCTCTGCTAACGCTTTTGTCATCGTTGATTTTCCTACACCTACAGTACCGGCAATGGTAATGACTGTCTGTGGCGGAATATCGTACTTCTCTCTTAAATTCATTGTTGCAAGCTCCTTTGTTGTAACGTATCCTTTATAATTTGCAATACATAATTTAAATCATTCGTATTTTTAACGAAGTCAAGTTGGTCTCCATTAAATCGAATGACTGGGATTTCAGGGTGCATTATCTCAAAATGCTCGATAAAAGAATGATAATCTGCCACAAGTTGTTCCATATAATCCCGTGCAATCATTTTTTCAAATTCACGTCCACGCATTGCAATACGCTTCATCAATGTCTCGACACTAGCATGTAAATAAACAACAACATTAGGTACAGGCATATCCTTCGTTAATATTCTATAAATTTCTTCATACTTATCATACTCCGTTGATGCCAATGTACGCTTTGCAAATATAAGATTTTTAAAAATGTGATAGTCTGCTACTACAGGCTTCTGATGTGCTAAGCGAAACTTTTTAATATCTGTTAATTGTTTATAGCGATTACATAAGAAAAACATTTCAGTTTGGAAGCTCCACTCCTCAATGTTTTCATAAAACTTATTTAGAAAAGGGTTTTCGTCTACTATTTCTTTTAATAGATGGTAATTTAATGTCGTTGCTATCTCTTTTGATAAAGAGGTTTTACCAACACCAATCGGACCTTCTACCGTAACAAATGGAACCGTCACCAGAAGCTCCTCCTTTATGTTCTATGGATTCTATTATCAATTCCCTCTTGGCCTGAGGATATTATATAAATCAGTGCTTTTCATTGTATCATAGTGCGAAAATGAAAGACAGAATCAACATAGCATTTATGTATTCAAAAACGACCCACCGAAGTAAGGTGGGCCGTTATCAATCATTATAATTTAACACGCTGTAAGCGAAGTGCGTTTAAAACGACTGACACTGAGCTAAAGGCCATCGCTGCGCCTGCAACCCAAGGAGCAAGTAAACCGATTGCAGCGATAGGTATACCTAATGTATTGTAAGCAAATGCCCAAAATAAGTTTTGTTTTATGTTGCGCATAGTTTTACGGCTCATGATGATTGCATCCGCAATACTGTTTAAATCCCCGCGAATCAGTGTAATATCTGCGGCTTCCATAGCGACGTCAGTGCCAGTGCCGATTGCCATCCCAATATTCGCTGTAGCAAGTGCTGGTGCATCATTAATGCCATCGCCTACCATCGCCACTTTCTTGCCTGTAGCTTGCAGTTTTTTTACTTCATCTGCCTTCCCTTCTGGTAGAACCTCAGCAATAACATGATTCACACCTACCTCAGCTCCGATAGCTTGGGCTGTACGTTCATTATCACCTGTCATCATAATAACTGTAATGCCCATATCTTGTAGACGGCGAACTGCCTCTTTAGAAGTTTCTTTAACAGTATCAGCTACTGCTACTAGCCCAGCATATTGACCGTTGATCGCAGCTAACATCGCTGTTTTACCATTTTCCTCTAATCGCTCCATTATCGGTAGAATGTCATCGATAGGAATACCATATTGTTGCATCAATTTACGTGTACCGATTACGACTCCTTGACCAGACACTGTCGCTTGCACACCATAACCTGGTATCGCTTCAAAGAATTGAATATCCCCTAGCTGGATACCACGATCTGTAATGCCTTGAACAATTGCTTCTGCTAATGGATGCTCTGATTGTTTCTCGGCCGCACCAATTAACGATAAAAAATTTGCCTCGTTTTGATCTGCTGCTAATATAACATCAGTTAACACAGGTTTACCGTGTGTTACTGTACCTGTTTTATCAACAACCACCGTATTGATACTTTGCGTTTGCTCTAAATGCTCGCCGCCCTTAAATAAAATCCCAAACTCTGCTGCACGACCAGAGCCTGCCATAATAGAGGTTGGTGTTGCTAACCCTAGCGCACATGGACATGCAATGACAAGAACTGCGATTAATACTTCTAATGCAGGCGTAAACTCACCCGGTTGTACCCAAAGAATCCAAACTAAAAATGTAATAATCGCAATTCCAACAACAATTGGTACAAATATACCGGAAATATGATCTGCTAAACGCTGGATTGGTGCCTTTGAGCCCTGAGCATCTTCAACCACTTTAATAATCTGCGCCAAAGCAGTATCACGACCTACTTTTGTTGCTGTCATTTTAATAAAGCCATTTTTATTAATTGTTGAGCCAAATAATACATCACCTTGCTTTTTATCAACAGGAAGACTTTCCCCTGTTAGCATTGACTCATCAACCGCGGTCGTTCCTTCCACAACTTCACCATCAACTGGAATTTTTTCACCTGGTTTTACTAAAATAATGTCACCAATCACTACTTCTTCTAATGGTACTTCTTTCTCAACACCATCTCGAACAACAACTGCTGTTTTTGCTTGAAGGCCCATTAATTTTTTGATTGCCTCAGATGAACGACCTTTCGCCTTTGCCTCAAATAATTTTCCTAATAGAATTAAAGTAATTAATACCGCGCTTGTTTCAAAATAAAGGTGTGGGCCATGATGTGAACCTATCGTAACAATTGTTTGATAGACACTATAAAAGTAAGCTGCAGATGTACCCATTACTACTAGTACATCCATATTGGCACTACCATTACGCAAGGCTTTATAGGCACCCACATAAAATTGTTTCCCTATTAAAAATTGAACGGGCGTAGCTAATATCATTTGTACCCATGGATTCATTAGTATTTCTGGTACATATAAAAACGAAGTAAATGAAAAATGACCAACCATCGTCCAAAGCAATGGTAGTGAAAGAATAGCTGATAATATAAATTTATGCTGCTGTTGTTTGATGGCCTTTTGACGATGGTCTATGGTTTCTTGTTCTTCAGCTTTTTGATGGGCCTCATAACCTAATTTTTCAACCTTTGCAATGATATCTGCAATGGATACTTCAGATGGGTTAAATTCAATTGTTGCCTTCTCAAGTGCTAAGTTTACATTTGCAGATGAGACACCAGCTAGCTTATTTAATCCCTTTTCTATGCGTGTAGCACAGGCTGCACAGGTCATGCCCGTAATGTCAAATTCAGTTTTCTGTTTAACAACGCCATAGCCAAGTGCTTCAATTTTCTTTTCAAAATCTACTTCACTTAATTTGGATGAATCGTACTTAATCGTTGATTTTTCAAGCGCCAAATTAACAGTGGCTTGCTCAACACCATCCAATTTTTTTAGTCCTTTTTCTATACGCGTAGCGCAGGCTGCACAGGTCATACCTGTTATTTGTAGATTGGCCTCTTTTACTTCTGAACTCATTTCTTTCACCTCTCCTTATACCGATAGGGGGTATATATCATTTAAAATAATAGAGTGCTACTAGAGCACCCTACATATTTTATTTTACATCATAGCCTTGGTCATCAATTGTTTCTTTTATTTGATCTAAAGATACCTTTGCTTCGTCAAATGCAACATCTACTAAGCCTTCTGCTAGGTTGACTTTTACTTGGTCAACACCAGTTAATGCTCCCACACTTTTTTCTACTGCATTTACACAGTGTCCACATGACATTCCTTGTACATTTAAAGTAACATTTTGCATAAAATATCTCTCCTCTTTGTTTATATTAAATAGGGGGTATATTATTTTTTCATTAGCTTTTGTATGGTCACTACTAATTCATCCAACACTGCTTCATCACCCTCAGATAAGCGATCGACAACACAGCCCTTTAAATGACCTTCCAATAATATTTTCGCTACACTATTTAAAGCAGACTGTGTGGCAGATAACTGTGTAATAATATCATCACAGTAAACATCTTTTTCAATCATTCCCTTAATGCCACGAATCTGACCCTCTATACGATTTAAACGAGTCGTTAAATCCTTTTTTACACGTTCAGGATGATGGCTTTTTCGACAAGATGTAACTTCCTCCGTATGACAAGTAGCCTCTTTTGTTGTGTCTTCCATTCCATACACCTCCTACTTCACTTTCATCATACTATACCCACGAAGGGTATGTAAAGTAAAAAGTTTTTTAATGTTGGTGATCATGATGAGACGTTTCTGCTTTCAATTGGCATAAAATCGAATTATCATGCTGATGTGCTGCGGTCTCTAATTGAATTGTTACATGCTTAATGCCCTTATGCTCAAGATTATGTTCAATTTCTCGTAAGATATTCTCACTATCCACAATTTTCAACTGATCATCAACCACTGCGTGACAGGAAAGTGCATTTGTTCCACTTGTTATTGTCCAAATGTGTAGATCATGTATACTATGAACACCTTTTGTTTGTTCCATCGTTTGAATAATTTCTTGAATATCGACGTTTGAAGGAGTTCCCTCCATTAAAACATGGACTGCAGCCTTCGTTACATAGTAGCCACTTCTTAATACAAGTAATGCGACAATTACACTTGCCAGCGGATCAGCCCAGCCCCAACCAAAAAACATAATTAGTAGAGCGGCAACAATAGCTCCTACAGATCCCAGCATATCACTTAGCACATGTAAGAATGCACCGCGCATATTTAAATTATCCTTTGTGTCACTGCCTCGCATCATTATCCAAGCTACCAAAATATTGATAAGGAGACCTATCGTACTAATAATGAGCATACCTTTAGTTGCTACTTCTGGCGGATTTGCAAAGCGCTCTATTGACTCGTAGAAAATAAACAATGCTATTAAGATTAATGTTACACCATTTAAAACCGCTGCTAGAATTTCAAAACGTTTGTAACCATATGTTTTACTGTAGCTTGCGGCTTTTTCACCAAACATAAATGCAAGTAATGCTATTGCTAAAGAAATGGAGTCACTTAACATATGTCCTGCATCTGATAAAAGAGCCAAACTATTTGTTAAAAAACCACCAATTGCTTCGATGACCATATATCCCGTAATAATAATAAATGATAAGATTAAAACTTTTTTATTAGCGCCATGTGTATGATCATGGCCGTGATCATGATTATGTCCCATGTTTTTTCCCTCCGTTAATTTTAATTATGTGCAGCATGCTCAATCGCTTGCTTTAGTAAATTCATAATGTGATCGTCATCCTTTGAATAGTATAAGGTCGTTCCCTCTCTTCGAAATTTCACTAAACGTAAATTTTTTAAAAAACGTAATTGATGTGAAACGGTTGATTGGCCTAAATCTAAAATTTCTGCGATGTCATTGACTGAATGTTCGTCTGTACATAATAAATTTAAAATACGAATTCTTGTAGGATCACTTAATGCCTTAAAGGTTTGCGATACAACAAAAAGTGTCTCCTCGTCTAAATGCTGATCGTTGTTTACTGGAGTTTCTGTTAATTTTTCATCCATTTAGTTTATCCCCATTCTTTTATATTTATATATGAGCATGTGTTCATATATAAATATAAATGGTACTTTTAGGAATGTCAACATTTAAAGTAGCAATTACCAATTAAGCAAGATACACTACTTTATAAGGAGAGATAAGTAGTGGATATTTTCGAAACAGATCGTTTATTTATGAAACAGGCATTAGAAGAAGCGAAGAAAGCCGCTGTACTTGGAGAAGTACCTATCGGAGCTATACTTGTTTACAACGGAGAAATTATTGCAAGGGCCCATAATTTACGGGAAACAACACAAAATGCAACTACACATGCTGAACTGGAGGTTATACAGGAGGCTTGTAAAAAAATCGGTAGCTGGCGTTTAGAAAATACAACACTCTATGTAACGCTTGAACCTTGCCCTATGTGTGCAGGTGCTATTTTACAGTCTCGTGTGCCTCGTGTTGTCTATGGTGCACGGGATTTAAAGGCTGGCTGTGTTGATTCCCTCTATCGTCTGTTAAATGATGCACGCTTTAATCATGAATGTGAAGTGACTGAAGGTATTTTAGCCGAGGAATGTGGGCAAATATTAACTGATTTTTTCAGAGCTTTACGTGCACGGAAAAAAGCTGAGAAAAAAGCAAGACAAGCATTAATCACTGAAAAGGAAAAGTCTAATAAATAACAATTTTATATATAAAAAAGAAGGTATCTTTGATAAATAAGATACCTTCTTAATGTTTTGTAACACTTCATAACACAAACTGCATTTGCATTGAAATTCAACAAGATAAATCATTGACATACATAAACTGAAAAGGGAGAATATAACTAGTTATATTTTAGTTTTTTTAGTAAATAAATAGGAGGGCGTATGTTAATGCCTATTTTTGATAGAGTAAAGTTCGATGGATTACGTTCACGCGATTGGTTAATATACAAGCATCCAACTGATAAGTTAGTACTTGGCACTACACTTATTGTCAATGAAGGACAAGTAGCCATTTTCGTAAAGGGTGGTCAAATATGTGATGTTTTTAATTCAGGAACACATGTTTTAACAACTAATAACCTACCGATACTACATAACATTGTAAATTTTGCTTATGGAGGGGAAACCCCCTTTTCAGCAGAAATTTACTTTATTAATCTTACAGTAAAAATGGATTTATATTGGGGAACCACTGATCCTATTCAATTAATTGATCCAAAATACTTTGTAAAATTACGTATAAGAGCATTTGGACAATTAGCTGTTCGACTCGATGACTACTTATTGTTCTTTACAGAAGTTATTGGCTCTATGAATAAAGATGATATTGTTAGTTTTGAAAAAGTACAAGAGTATTTTAAAGGATCTCTTATTACAACCATAAAAACTGAACTTGCAAATAAAATTATTAATGAGAAGATTTCAGCATTGGAAATAACAACAGAGCTTCAAAATATTTCAAATAGCTTAAAAGAAAAAATATCTGAAGAGTTTATTAAATATGGCTTTATTACAGCACATTTCCATATTCAATCAATTAATTTTCCTGAAGAAGATTTTGATAAAATCAATCAAATTTTACAAGATAAAGCTAAATTTGAAATTATGGGTGACAATCGTTATGTGACACAACGTAGCTTTGATGTTTATGAATCTGCCGCTTCAAATGAAAATGGTGTAGCTGGTTTATTTGCAACTGGTGGAGTTGGCTTTGGTGCAGGACAAGGAATGATGTCGATGATGAGCCAACAAGTACAGCAGCCTGGTCACAACAATACACATAAAATTTGCCCTTCTTGTCATGGTAGTATTTCATCTAGCAGTAAATTTTGCAATTTATGTGGGGAAAATTTAATGCGAAAGGTCATTACATGTCACTCCTGTCACAATGAAAATGAAGAATCTTCGAAATTCTGTAGTTCTTGTGGAGTTAGTTTACTCAATCCCGTTTGTTCATGTGGACAAGAAATAGATGTAACTTCAAAGTTTTGTAATAACTGTGGCGCTCAAGTTAAATCAGTTTAACAGTTTTTATCCACGATAATTTTCCAAATAAAACCAAAACACAATCGGAGGTATTAGCATGAGTAATATTGAATGTCCACAGTGTGGTGCACCTGCTGATGTCACATTAACTCAATGTAAATATTGCGGGGAAAAATTTAATTTCCAAAACGAACAACGAATTATGCAACAACCAGTCTATCAGCAGCCGCCCCAGCCTGCCTATCAAACGCAGCCTCAACAAGTTCCTGTGTATGATGGCATCGATCCTTCTTGGCCAATAAAAAATAAAAATATAGCCGGCGTTCTCGCTATATTTTTAGGAGGATTTGGCATTCATAAATTTTATATGGGTAAAATTTTTCAAGGTATAATATATCTTATTTTTTGTTGGACATATATACCTTCAATAATAGCCTTTATTGAGGGTATTATTTACTTGCTCTCTAATGAACATAATTTTGCTGTTAAACATCGTGTTCGTCTTCGTTGAATTTTTCCAAAAAGACTACTGTTGATCTAATTTTTCATCAGTAGTTTTTTTTATTCTACTTTTTATTCGCCCATCAGCACACACTTCATGTACGAAGCTTGCACTCTGCGTAGTACCACCTCAATTATATATATAATTTCCCTAAATTAAATTTTAAATATCAGATTAAACGGATATAACAATCCGCTTCAAATCTCAGCATCAATTTCAGGAGCTGGCGTAGCAACACCATTTGCGAAAATCTTTAATCCTAATCATTAAAAAAATTTCACATGAAAGGAGGTACCTCCATATGAACTAGTATAGCCGTGATGTCCTCTTTCATTTTAATAAAAGAAGGCAGATTTATTTGCATCATTTTTAAACGATAAAATAGATCTAATCTTTTTTCCTTAACAGCATATCTAAATCATTGATTGTGGTAATATTTATCTTACATCTAATTGCTCTCCATTCAATATTATTTTTTTTGAAATTCAAAAAAAGCTATTTTAAGATTACCCAATAAAGGATAATCTAAAATAGCTTTCATTTTTTACTTATTTGGGAGCTATTACTTCTTTCCCGCCCATGTAAGGTCTTAATACCTCAGGAATTACTACGCTTCCATCAGCTTGCTGATAATTTTCTAGGATAGCGGCTACTGTACGCCCAATAGCAAGACCTGAGCCGTTTAATGTGTGTACATACTCTGGTTTTGCATTTGCTTCACGACGGAAGCGAATATTTGCTCGACGTGCTTGGAAATCCTCGAAATTAGAGCAAGAAGAGATTTCACGATACATGTTTTGTGCTGGAATCCAAACCTCTAAATCATATTTTTTTGCTGCCGTAAAGCCTAAATCAGCCGTACACATTTTTAGTTTACGGTAAGGTAAGCCAAGTAATTGTAGTACCTTTTCAGCATGACCAGTTAATAGCTCTAGCTGTTCGTATGATTCCTCCGGTTTTACAAAGCGCACTAATTCTACTTTGTTAAATTGATGCTGGCGAATTAAACCACGTGTATCACGTCCCGCAGAGCCTGCCTCTGAACGGAAACATGCACTATATGCAGCAAAGCCCTGTGGCAATGCTTCAACAGATAAAATTTCATCACGATAGAAGTTTGTTACAGGTACCTCTGCTGTTGGAATCATGAAATAATCAGTTTCCTCTAATTTAAATACATCCTCTTCAAACTTAGGAAGCTGTCCAGTACCAGTTAAGCTATCACGATTAACAATTACAGGTGGCAGCATTTCTTCATAACCATGCTCTTCTGCATGTAAATCCATCATGAATGTCATTAGCGCACGTTCTAAGCGAGCTCCAAGACCACGATAGAATAAAAATCTGCTACCTGTCACTTTTGCTCCACGCTCAAAATCAACAATTTTTAAATCTGTTGCAATATCCCAGTGTGCTTTAATATCAAAATCAAATGTTGGTACCTCACCCCAAGTATATTCCACAACGTTGTCATCCTCTGTTGTGCCCACTGGTACAGATTCATGCGGGATGTTTGGTAAACGCATCATCATATCTTTAAAACGGTCTTCTACGTCATTTAATTGGACATCCAGCTCCTTAATTTCATCGCCAACCTGACGCATGCGAGAAATTACTTCATCCGCATTTTCTTTATTACGTTTCATCACAGAAATTTGTTCAGATACTTTATTACGCTCTGCTTTAAGCTCTTCCGTTTTGGCAATTAATTCACGACGTTTGGCATCTAATTCTTCAAAATCATCTAAGTTTCCTAAATCCTCATTACGTGTTAATAGTATTTCTTTAATTTCAGCGAAATTATCGCGCACGCGTTTAATATCTAACATCGTTCATACCTCCAGTAGATTCTAAATGATGGGAAATAATTAGTCAGGAGAACACAAAAAAGCCCTCATCCCATAAAAGGGACGAGAGCTACCCGCGTTGCCACCCTAATTGACTAGACACCATGCCTAGTCCACTTATTTCATAACGGCATTTCAGCCGGCGACAGCCTACTTCATTAACTTCGACTGCGCAACTCCAGGACGGATTCACAAGTGTTTTTATCAGCTTTCACCAACCGCCGACTCTCTAAAAAAAACGTGCCTGCTACTACTTCCCATCATCGTGTTCAGTTATTTGAATTTTATCCATACTGTACTATACGAAACAAGATTTTGCAAGTCATACTATAGACGATAAAAAATATTTAAGAATACGTGTATCTTTTGTTAATTCAGGATGAAATGAACAGCCTAATAAATGCCCATCCTGCGCTAAAACAATTTTCCCTTCATGCTCTGCTAGAATTTCAACACCTTCGCCAACTGATACAATATGAGGTGCGCGTATAAAAACAGCAGGAATTGATTTTCCTATTTTAGGTATATTGAGGTCTACTTCGAAGCTATCTACCTGTCGTCCATAAGAATTTCTAGCTACTGCTACATTCATGATCGCTAAATGCGGCTCATCATCCACTACTTCATTTGCCAATAAAATTAAACCTGCACATGTTCCAAACATTGGTAATCCAGTTCTTGCAAGTGTACGAATTGGCTCCAACAGCTCGTATCGATTTAGCAATTTTCGCATTGTTGTACTCTCCCCACCAGGTAGCACAAGTCCATCTAGTTGCTGTAAGTCATTGTGCTGTTTGACCAAGACTACCTCACAGTCTAGAAATTCTAACATTTGCACATGCTCTCGTACCGCTCCTTGCAATGCTAATACACCAATTCGTTTCATGTTACCAGCCTCGCTCTTGCATACGCTCATTTTGACTGAGCTGTGCAATATCTATGCCTTTCATCGGAACCCCTAGCTCTTTTGATATTTCTGCTAGAAGCTTATAATCCTTATAATGTGTCGTAGCCTCTACAATTGCTTTTGCAAACTTCTCTGGGTTTTCTGATTTAAAAATACCTGAACCAACGAACACACCGTCAGCCCCAAGCTCCATCATTAAGGCAGCATCAGCAGGCGTAGCGACACCACCAGCTGCAAAGTTTACAACTGGTAAACGCCCATTTCGTTTAATTTCTCTTAATAATTCAAATGATGCTCCAAGTACTTTAGCCTCTGTCATGAGTTCATCCTCTGTCATACCAACTACCTTACGAACTTGCGCATTCACTTTACGAATATGGCGTACAGCCTCTACAATATTACCTGTTCCTGGTTCACCTTTTGTTCGTAGCATTGAAGCTCCCTCACCAATACGTCGAGCAGCTTCTCCTAAATCGCGGCAGCCGCAAACAAATGGTACAGTGTACTCACTTTTTAATAAATGAAACTCTTCATCTGCAGGTGTTAATACTTCGCTTTCATCGATATAATCAACACCCATTGCCTCTAAGATTCTTGCTTCGACTATATGCCCTATACGTGCCTTAGCCATTACCGGAATGGAGACAGCCCCCATAACCTCCTCAACAATTCGAGGATCAGCCATACGTGCAACACCGCCTGCTTTACGAATATCTGACGGGACCCTTTCTAATGCCATAACAGCTACAGCTCCTGCTGCTTCAGCAATTTTCGCCTGCTCTGCATTTATTACGTCCATAATGACGCCACCCTTTTGCATTTCCGCCATTCCTCTTTTTACTAGCTCTGTACCTGTCTGTTTCATGTATCTAACCTCCACCTTTGTGATGAAGTCTAGTATAATGGAAATTGACTATATCAAAATATCCAGTTTTATTAATATCTATAGGGTCAGGAGGAAAAATATACGTGGATATGCTATTATTTCAGCTAGAAAAAGATGGTGAAAAACCGCTCTATGATCAGCTTTATAGTGGTATTAAAGAAGCTATCATTACTAAGAAAATTTCAGTAGGAGAAAAATTGCCATCAAAAAGGAAATTAGCCGATTTTTTGAATATTTCTCAAACAACAATTGAAATTGCATACGCACAGCTACTAGCTGAGGGTTATATTATGTCTAAAGCACGCGTTGGATATTTCGTTGAGGAAATTGATGAGCTTCCCTATATTCAACAGGACACAGTTGCTTCTTTAAGTGAGCTGCCTAAGAAAAAAACATTTAAAATAGATTTTAATCCTGCTTCTATTGATATTCATGCATTCCCCTTTCAAACATGGCGCAAATATGCAAAAGAGCTTTTTGATGATGCTTCAAAGGAATTATTATTAACTGGTGAACCGCAGGGAGAGCTATCTTTACGTACTGAGATTGCAAATTATTTATACCAATCGCGCGGAGTTGTTTGTAGTCCTGAGCAAATAGTTGTGGGTTCAGGGACAGAGCAGCTCCTTCCAATGATTTTACGACTTTTTAGTGATGACACTTACTTTGCCCTTGAAAATCCAGGTTATCCAGCTGTACATCGTATGTTTTCTCAGCATAAACGAAAGGTCTATCCAATTACTGTCGATGAAGAAGGGATCTTCATTCATGAACTCGAAAAAACGAGCGCTGACGTTGTATATATCACACCCTCTCATCAATTCCCAACAGGTGCAGTATTGTCGGCTACAAGACGTGCACAGGCATTAAATTGGGCTGCTCAGAGTACCTCTCGCTATATAATTGAGGATGACTATGATTCTGAATTTCGTTATACAGGGAAACCAATTCCTGCTCTACATGCACTCGATCGAAACGATAAAGTCATTTATATGAGTACCTTTACAAAATCATTAATGCCATCCTTGCGAGTTGCTTATTTTGTCCTCCCACCAAAATTGCTTGCAACCTATAATGACGTATTTAATTACTATTCCTCAACAGTACCTAGATTCGATCAACATATTGTTGCTAATTTCATGCGGGACGGTCATTTTGCTAAACATTTAAATCGGATGAGAAAAATTTATCGTAAAAAACATGATAAGCTTACTTCAATTTTAGAAGATTATTCTAAGCAAATTAAAATAACTGGAGAGCAAGCAGGGATGCATATATTGTTAGAGGTACAGCATGAACTATCTGAAAAACATTTACAACAGCTCGCCTCTAATGCAGATATCGGTATTTATCCATTATCGGACTACCTCCTAGACACTACAGCATCACAGGCACAATTTTTACTAGGCTTTGGAGGTATACCTGTACATGAAATAGAACATTCCATTGAGAAACTTATGGATTGTTGGGATATAAAAAAGCATCAATCACCCCTACGTTAATGTGGGATGATTGATGCTTTTCAGTTATGATTCAATTAATTGAATATTATAATGTTCAAACCATGTATGAATTTGCCCTAAATAAGCCAAAAGTTGAGGACCTGCCATTAATTGCCCATACCAAGGAACTTTAAAAGAGCTACCACCAGATTCAATTAGCTCAATAAGCTTCTGTCGTTCAAATAATTCATGAAGAATTGAATTTTTATCCTTCATTATTTCCCCTAGCCATTTTTGAACACCCGTCGTATAAACTGGATGATAAGTTTTAGGGTACGGATTCTTTTTACGATACAATACTTCTTTGGGCAATAGTTGGTCCATTGCTTTACGAAGTAATCCCTTTTCCATTCCACCTAAATTTTTCATTTCCCAAGGAATATTCCATGTATATTCCACAAGACGATGATCAGCAAATGGAACACGAACCTCAAGACTTGCTCCCATACTCATGCGATCCTTTCGTTCCAACAATGTTTGCATAAACCATACCATATTCAAATAAAACATTTCACGATGCCTTGCCATATCTACACTCTCCCCTTGTAGATATGGCACTTCATTTATTGTTTGTGTATGAACATGCTGTACGTATGATTCAACTGCTAATTTCTTACGCCATCGATCTTGTAGCATTGTTGTTCTTTCAGCTAGTGAACGAATCCAAGGAAAACCTGTTGTCGTCTCAGTAAACCATGGATAACCTCCAAAAATTTCATCAGCACATTCACCTGATAAGGCAACTGTAAAGTCCTTTTTAATTTCTCGACAAAACCATAATAATGATGAATCTACATCTGCCATTCCTGGTGAATCTCTAACAATCACAGACTCCATTAACAAATCAATTAATTGCTGTTGAGAGATTTCTTCAGCATGATGGTCCGTTTTAAATGTATTTGTCATTTGTTCTATCCAATAAGTATCTGTCGATGTTTGAAATGTATGCGGATTAAAAAAACGCTCATTATCCTCATAATCTATAGAGTACGTATGAAGCTTATCTTTCCCTTGTAGCTGAAATCTGTTGGATGCAATGCCTGTAATAATACTAGAATCTAAACCACCTGATAGGAAGGTGCAAATTGGGACATCCGAAACAAGCTGTCGTTCAATTGCATCTGTCAGTAAAAAACGGACATGATCTACTGTATCTTCTAATGACTCATCATGATACTCGCTCTGCAAGCGCCAATACTGCCAAATTCGTATACCCTCCCTTGAGAAGCGCATTGCATATCCCGGACGTAATTCGTTAATATTTTGAAAAAGCGCCTTCCCTGGTGTTCGAGAAGGTCCTACAGCTATGATATTAGCTAATCCTTCTGTATTTACAGCAGCTTTTATCATAGGATGTGCTAGCAATGCTTTCACCTCAGATGCAAAAAGCAAACCATCATGTTGCTCTGTATAATACAAAGGTTTTACCCCAAGTCGGTCTCTACATAAAAATAGTGATTGGGATTGTTCATCCCACACCCCAAAAGCGAAAATACCATTAAAAAAATCTACACATTGCTCCTTCCATTCAATATACGCTGTTAGCAAAACTTCCGTATCTGAATGTGTAGTAAACGTGTATCCTCGATTTTGAAGCTCCTTTCGTAATTCTTCTGTATTATAAAGTTCGCCATTGTATGTAATGACATAATTTGAACCTTCATGAATTTTAGTCATTGGTTGCTTGCCACCGATTAAATCGATAACGGCTAACCGTCGATGGCCAAACGCTATATGCTCATTACACCAAATATTTTCATCATCGGGACCGCGTTTTTCTAAAGTTTGCGTCATTAACTTGATGATTTCTTCACTTGTTCTTAAATCTTTTTGAAAGCTAGCCCATCCTGTAATCCCACACATTTAGTCACATCCTTTCGCCTATTAGCGTATGCAATAATGTACTAAAATGTGAAAAAGAACACGTAATAATTTACGTGTTCTTGAATGATTAATTAAAATAAGCCGCCAACAAAGTCGGAGATACCACCCCATAAGTTGCCAAAGAAGTTACCGATACCTTGGAAGAATAATGAGATGCCACTAGCACGCTCCACAGCCTCTGTAGTGATAACATCAGCTGTTAGTTCCTTACCATCAATGAAACCGTAATCGGTACCCTCTGAGCGCTCAATAACTACCTTTCCGACAACTGTATCCTTTTTAACCTCTGCTTCTAAACTCTTTTTATCTAATACTAGTTTTGGTTTATATAAATCTTTATCAGATGACTTCATCATAAAAGATACAGGTTCTTTTACAGCAATTGCAACTTTCTTTTCTTTACCTTTCGTAACTTTTACGGTTTTCTGATCTTTAAACGTATACTTCGCTGGAATAATTTCTTGTTTTGAGAATTGTGAGAAGCCATAGTTTAATAATTTAGCTGTTTCGTCGAATCGAGCTTTTTTTGATTCCTGTCCTTTTGCATCTACAGCCTTCATAACAACAGAAATTAAACGTGTACCATTACGCTCTGCGGTACCTGTAAAGCAATGTCCAGCAAAGTTTGTTGTACCCGTTTTTAATCCATCAACGCCTTGATATTGTTGCGATAATCCAGGCAGCATTAAGTTCCAGTTTCTCATTTCAATTCGATCATCTGTACCTTCACGGAACGTCTTTTCTGTAATTTTAGACGTTTCTAATACGTTTGGATGATCTTTAAGTAAATGATATGCTAATTTGGCTACAGATTTAGCAGGCATCACGTTTTCATCTTCTGGCCCAGTACCAGCTGGATGCATTCCAAATAAATCTGCATTGTTAAGTCCAGTAGAATTCACGAATTTATAGTCTTTAAGACCAAGCTTTTCAGCCTTTTTATTCATCAGTTTTAAAAACTCAGCTTCAGTACCAGCAATTGTTTCTGCAATACCTACTGTGGCAGCATTTGCTGAATAAATGGCCATTGCCTCATATAATTCACGGATTGTGTAAGTTCCATCTCGACGCAACGGTACATTACTTAACGCACGGTTTTGTGACATACGATACGTATAATCAGTTACATGGTATTCCTGATCCCACTTAACTGTACCTGCATCAATTGCGTCCAATAACAGGTATTCTGTCATCATTTTAGTCATACTTGCAATACCTAGTGAAGTATCTGCATTTTGTTCATATAAAATTTTTCCTGAATCTGCGTCAATTAAAATCGCAGCATCCACATGTAGTCCTAAATCTGTTTCTGCATTTGCCTTCGCAGGAATACCTGCAAAAGTACTAAATAACAAAACCGGAATTAGGAGCAAGCGTAATAGGGTGTTCATTGTCTTTTTCACCTTTAAAGCCCTCCAAAAAAATAATCTTGTCCACGACATTTTATCATAGATAGTAACTTACGTGGGCACTCTCTAACATAAAAAAGCTCTCGAGCCATCTTTGTAGACGATTCGAGAGCATAAAAGTTGCTAGTAATATATTACATCGAATAATTCGGTGATTCTTTTGTGATTTGTACATCATGTGGATGTGACTCACGTAAACCTGCACCTGTCATTCGAACGAACTGAGCATTTTCACGTAAGAACTCTAAATTAGGCGATCCGCAATATCCCATACCTGCTCGAATACCACCAATAAGTTGATAAATTGTATCTGCTAGAGGTCCTTTATAAGGAAGTCTACCCTCAATTCCCTCCGGTACTAATTTCTTCGCATCTTCTTGGAAATATCGATCTTTTGATCCTTTTTCCATAGCTCCAATTGAACCCATACCACGGTAAACTTTGAAGCGTCGTCCTTGGAAAATTTCAGTTTCACCAGGTGATTCTGAAGTACCTGCTAGAAGTGAACCAAGCATTACAACATTACCACCCGCTGCAAGAGCCTTTACGATGTCTCCAGAGTATTTAATACCTCCATCGGCAATAATCGTTCTACCAAGCTCACGAGCCACTGTAGCGCAATCGTAAACAGCTGTAATTTGTGGTACACCTACACCAGCTACAACACGAGTAGTACAAATAGATCCTGGACCAATACCAACCTTAACTACATCTGCACCAGCTTCAAATAAAGCTCGTGCACCTTCACCTGTTGCTACGTTACCAGCAATAATCTCTAGCTCTGGATACGCTTCACGGATTGAACGAATTGTTTGTAATACGCCCTCAGAATGTCCATGTGCTGTATCAATTACTACAATGTCAACTTGAGCCTCCACAAGTTTCTCTATACGTACCATCGTATCTTTTGAGACACCTACTGCAGCGCCTACTAATAAACGACCATGTATATCTTTTGCAGCGTTAGGGAATTCAATTACTTTTTCGATATCCTTAATTGTAATTAACCCTGTTAATTTACCTTCTTCATCTACAATTGGTAGCTTTTCGATTTTATATTGTTGAAGAATTTTTTCAGCATCCTCTAAAGTCGTACCAACAGGAGCTGTAATCAAATCTTCTTTTGTCATAACATCTTCAATTTTTAATGAATAGTCAGAGATAAAACGTAAGTCACGGTTTGTAATAATTCCTACTAATTTTTGATTTTCCATACTATCAACAATCGGTACACCAGAGATTCGGTATTTACCCATTAAATGCTCAGCATCGAAAACTTGGTGAGTCGGAGTTAAGAAGAATGGGTTTGTAATAACACCGTTTTCAGAACGTTTTACTTTTTCTACTTGTTCAGCTTGCTCATCAATTCCCATGTTTTTATGGATAATACCGATACCACCTTGACGTGCCATAGCAATTGCCATTTTAGACTCTGTAACTGTATCCATGCCAGCACTAACCATTGGAATGTTTAATTTAATCTTTGGTGTTAGTTGAACTGATAAATCAACATCTTTCGGTAATACTTCGGAATGAGCTGGTACTAATAATACATCATCAAAAGTTAAACCCTCTTTGGCAAATTTAGTTTCCCACATTTTCGTAACGTCCTCCTATAGTTAAAAGAATATTAATTGTAAGATTAACAACGTGCCAAGCTACTGTCAAGAAACTTATAAAAGAAAGACAATTCAGATTTTTAAAGGATGTAAATTTAGCAATTTTATTCCTTATAACTCATTAAATAAATTATGATGATCAGTTCTAAATTTTAAAATCTTCTGCTTCATTTAGGATGTAAATACTATTTTATACTCGGCTATATTTAGTCTTTTGAACAATTTTTATGAAAAAGTTGATAGATTAGTAAAGATTTTTCACCAAAAATAAAAAGACAGCCAGCACACAGCTGACTGTCTTTGCCTAGCGACGTCCTACTCTCACAGGGGGAAGCCCCCAACTACCATCGGCGCTAAAGAGCTTAACTTCCGTGTTCGGTATGGGAACGGGTGTGACCTCTTTGCCATCATCACTAGATCTTGTATTTAGTTGAAAGATGTTATTCTTTCAAAACTGGATAAACGGCGCATTGAATGCTTCAAACATATTGGTTAAGTCCTCGATCGATTAGTATTCGTCAGCTCCATGTGTCACCACACTTCCACCTCGAACCTATCTACCTCATCGTCTTTGAGGGATCTTACTTACTTGCGTAATGGGAAATCTCATCTTGAGGGGGGCTTCATGCTTAGATGCTTTCAGCACTTATCCCGTCCACACATAGCTACCCAGCGATGCCTTTGGCAAGACAACTGGTACACCAGCGGTGTGTCCATCCCGGTCCTCTCGTACTAAGGACAGCTCCTCTCAAATTTCCTACGCCCACGACGGATAGGGACCGAACTGTCTCACGACGTTCTGAACCCAGCTCGCGTACCGCTTTAATGGGCGAACAGCCCAACCCTTGGGACCGACTACAGCCCCAGGATGCGATGAGCCGACATCGAGGTGCCAAACCTCCCCGTCGATGTGGACTCTTGGGGGAGATAAGCCTGTTATCCCCGGGGTAGCTTTTATCCGTTGAGCGATGGCCCTTCCATGCGGAACCACCGGATCACTAAGCCCGTCTTTCGACCCTGCTCGACTTGTAGGTCTCGCAGTCAAGCTCCCTTGTGCCTTTACACTCTACGAATGATTTCCAACCATTCTGAGGGAACCTTTGGGCGCCTCCGTTACCTTTTAGGAGGCGACCGCCCCAGTCAAACTGTCCGCCTGACACTGTCTCCTGCCCCGCTAAGGGGCATGGGTTAGAATTTCAATACAACCAGGGTAGTATCCCACCGACGCCTCCTTCGAAGCTGGCGCTCCGAGATCTCTGGCTCCTACCTATCCTGTACAAGTTGTACCAAAATTCAATATCAGGCTACAGTAAAGCTCCACGGGGTCTTTCCGTCCTGTCGCGGGTAACCTGCATCTTCACAGGTACTATAATTTCACCGAGTCTCTCGTTGAGACAGTGCCCAGATCGTTACGCCTTTCGTGCGGGTCGGAACTTACCCGACAAGGAATTTCGCTACCTTAGGACCGTTATAGTTACGGCCGCCGTTTACTGGGGCTTCAATTCGCAGCTTCGCTTGCGCTAACCACTCCTCTTAACCTTCCAGCACCGGGCAGGCGTCAGCCCCTATACGTCACCTTACGGTTTTGCAGAGACCTGTGTTTTTGCTAAACAGTCGCCTGGGCCTATTCACTGCGGCTCTCATGCGCTTGCACGCTCAAGAGCACCCCTTCTCCCGAAGTTACGGGGTCATTTTGCCGAGTTCCTTAACGAGAGTTCTCTCGCACACCTTAGGATTCTCTCCTCGACTACCTGTGTCGGTTTGCGGTACGGGCACCTCTCACCTCGATAGAGGCTTTTCTTGGCAGTGTGAAATCAGGAACTTCGTCCATACGGACTCGCCATCACAGCTCAACGTTACAGTGTGCGGATTTGCCTACACACACGCCTTACTGCTTGGACGCGCACAACCAACGGCGCGCTTACCCTATCCTACTGCGTCCCCCCATTTCTCAAACGGTGAGGAGGTGGTACAGGAATATCAACCTGTTGTCCATCGCCTACGCCTATCGGCCTCGGCTTAGGTCCCGACTAACCCTGAGCGGACGAGCCTTCCTCAGGAAACCTTAGTCATACGGTGGACGGGATTCTCACCCGTCTTTCGCTACTCATACCGGCATTCTCACTTCTAAGCGCTCCACCAGTCCTTCCGGTCTGACTTCAACGCACTTAGAACGCTCTCCTACCACTGACATCGTAGATGTCAATCCACAGCTTCGGTGAATCGTTTAGCCCCGATACATTTTCGGCGCAGCGTCACTCGACCAGTGAGCTATTACGCACTCTTTAAATGATGGCTGCTTCTAAGCCAACATCCTGGTTGTCTGTGCAACGCCACATCCTTTTCCACTTAACGATTACTTTGGGACCTTAGCTGGTGGTCTGGGCTGTTTCCCTTTTGACTACGGATCTTATCACTCGCAGTCTGACTCCCGTGTATAAATATCTGGCATTCGGAGTTTGTCTGAATTCGGTAAACCGGGATGGCCCCCTAGTCCAAACAGTGCTCTACCTCCAGTATTCTCATCACGAGGCTAGCCCTAAAGCTATTTCGGAGAGAACCAGCTATCTCCAAGTTCGATTGGAATTTCTCCGCTACCCACACCTCATCCCCGCACTTTTCAACGTGCGTGGGTTCGGGCCTCCAGTAAGTGTTACCTTACCTTCACCCTGGACATGGGTAGATCACCTGGTTTCGGGTCTACGACCACGTACTATTTCGCCCTATTCAGACTCGCTTTCGCTGCGGCTCCGCCTTCTAAAGCTTAACCTCGCACGTAATCGTAACTCGCCGGTTCATTCTACAAAAGGCACGCTATCACCCATTAACGGGCTCTAACTACTTGTAGGCACACGGTTTCAGGATCTCTTTCACTCCCCTCCCGGGGTGCTTTTCACCTTTCCCTCACGGTACTGGTTCACTATCGGTCACTAGGTAGTATTTAGCCTTGGGAGATGGTCCTCCCGGATTCCGACGGAATTTCACGTGTTCCGCCGTACTCAGGATCCACTCTGGAGAGAACGAACTTTCGACTACAGGGCTTTTACCTGCTCTGGCGGACCTTTCCAAGTCGCTTCATCTAACTCGCTCTTTTGTAACTCCGTATAGAGTGTCCTACAACCCCAAGAGGCAAGCCTCTTGGTTTGGGCTCTTCCCGTTTCGCTCGCCGCTACTCAGGGAATCGATTTTTCTTTCTCTTCCTCCAGGTACTTAGATGTTTCAGTTCCCTGGGTCTGCCTTCAAGACGCTATGTATTCACGTCAAGATACTACGCGATTAAACGTAGTGGGTTCCCCCATTCGGAAATCTCCGGATCAAAGCTCACTTACAGCTCCCCGAAGCATATCGGTGTTAGTGCCGTCCTTCTTCGGCTCCTAGTGCCAAGGCATTCGCCGTGCGCCCTTAATAACTTAACCTGCAGCTTTCAATACACATCGCATTTCGTTGTCAGCTTCACTCGTTCAATCAGTTACGTACTTAAGTACGCTCCTTCATTCACTCGATTGCTTCCTAGAACTGCTCGTGTCTTGAAACCTTTATTATGTTATTAAGCCTATAAAAAAACTTAAAAAATAAATGTGTTTGTTACAATTTCAATGTCGTTTTATCCAGTTTTCAAAGAACAAAGCTACTGCCTGTTTCTACTTCCTCGCAGCTTTGCGACGAAAACGTAGTGACAGGAGCACATATTTGAAGTATTTCATTCGAAAAAGAATGAACCTTCAAAACTGAACGCAAAACGTAATCTTACAAACCCAAGGTTTGTATTCCGAAATAATCCTTAGAAAGGAGGTGATCCAGCCGCACCTTCCGATACGGCTACCTTGTTACGACTTCACCCCAATCATCTATCCCACCTTCGGCGGCTGGCTCCAAAAGGTTACCTCACCGACTTCGGGTGTTACAAACTCTCGTGGTGTGACGGGCGGTGTGTACAAGGCCCGGGAACGTATTCACCGCGGCATGCTGATCCGCGATTACTAGCGATTCCGGCTTCATGTAGGCGAGTTGCAGCCTACAATCCGAACTGAGAACGACTTTATCGGATTAGCTCCCTCTCGCGAGTTGGCAACCGTTTGTATCGTCCATTGTAGCACGTGTGTAGCCCAGGTCATAAGGGGCATGATGATTTGACGTCATCCCCACCTTCCTCCGGTTTATCACCGGCAGTCACCTTAGAGTGCCCAACTAAATGATGGCAACTAAGATCAAGGGTTGCGCTCGTTGCGGGACTTAACCCAACATCTCACGACACGAGCTGACGACAACCATGCACCACCTGTCACCGTTGCCCCCGAAGGGGAAACTATATCTCTACAGTGGTCAACGGGATGTCAAGACCTGGTAAGGTTCTTCGCGTTGCTTCGAATTAAACCACATGCTCCACCGCTTGTGCGGGCCCCCGTCAATTCCTTTGAGTTTCAGTCTTGCGACCGTACTCCCCAGGCGGAGTGCTTAATGCGTTAGCTGCAGCACTAAGGGGCGGAAACCCCCTAACACTTAGCACTCATCGTTTACGGCGTGGACTACCAGGGTATCTAATCCTGTTTGCTCCCCACGCTTTCGCGCCTCAGCGTCAGTTACAGACCAGAAAGTCGCCTTCGCCACTGGTGTTCCTCCAAATCTCTACGCATTTCACCGCTACACTTGGAATTCCACTTTCCTCTTCTGCACTCAAGTCCCCCAGTTTCCAATGACCCTCCACGGTTGAGCCGTGGGCTTTCACATCAGACTTAAAGGACCGCCTGCGCGCGCTTTACGCCCAATAATTCCGGACAACGCTTGCCACCTACGTATTACCGCGGCTGCTGGCACGTAGTTAGCCGTGGCTTTCTAATAAGGTACCGTCAAGGTACAGCCAGTTACTACTGTACTTGTTCTTCCCTTACAACAGAGTTTTACGATCCGAAAACCTTCTTCACTCACGCGGCGTTGCTCCATCAGGCTTTCGCCCATTGTGGAAGATTCCCTACTGCTGCCTCCCGTAGGAGTCTGGGCCGTGTCTCAGTCCCAGTGTGGCCGATCACCCTCTCAGGTCGGCTACGCATCGTCGCCTTGGTGAGCCATTACCTCACCAACTAGCTAATGCGCCGCGGGCCCATCCTATAGCGACAGCCGAAACCGTCTTTCAGTATGTCACCATGAGGTGACATAGATTATTCGGTATTAGCCCCGGTTTCCCGGAGTTATCCCAAACTATAGGGTAGGTTGCCCACGTGTTACTCACCCGTCCGCCGCTAACGTCAAAGGAGCAAGCTCCTTCTCTGTTCGCTCGACTTGCATGTATTAGGCACGCCGCCAGCGTTCGTCCTGAGCCAGGATCAAACTCTCCATAAAAGAAATTTGATTAGCTCAAATTGTTTTGCTGGCATCAATTTTGATGTCCAAAATTTTTGTTTTGTTCACTAGCAGAAGCTAGCTACTAAAAACTATATTGATTACGTTTTGCTTGTTCAGTTTTCAAGGTTCATTTATATCTTCAACTCTGTTAAGAGTTAACTTTTTTATAATAACATGTTTATATAATAATGTCAAACAGTTATTTTATTTTATATTGTTCTAGTTGCATGTTTTAGCAGCAACTTTTATATAATAACACTGGTTATAAAAAACGTCAATAGTTTTTATCAATTCTTTTTCAAATTTTATATTCTGAACCTTGGCCACGTTCTTAAAAATTGTATTGTACGATTCCTTCCAATTTCTAAAAGAGTTTCCTTAGATTCTTCATCTAAATCAAATTGTGTTGCACTATAATCCTCGACAGGAATAAAAATAATATCTCTTTCATGTCTTCTAGAAATATATCTCTCATCATGAGCATCCTTCATAGTCGAGAATAATGCTTCAAATAAATTTAACCCATTTTTTATTTCATGTGGACATTGTTCTTCTCTACGTCTACTCAATTTAAGTCCTAGAATTGGTCTTACTTTACGTCCCTCTTTATCGTCAAATACCCATAACGGAAAATTACTTAAAACACCGCCATCTACAATTATGGATTCTCCCTTTCCTGTTTTTAAAGTAACAGGTTCAAAGAAAAAGGGAATGCCACAGCTCATTCGTAATGCACATGCAACCGAAAAGTTATTTGCATCTATATCATATTTTTGTAAATCATCTGGCAAAACAATCATTCTTCCGTTTGTTAAATCTGAAGCCACTAATTTTAAAGAATCTCTTGGTAAATCCCCAAACGTATAAACACCTTTTGCAGCTAATCTATGAAAAAACCATTTTTCTAGTGCTTTTCCTTTATATAAGCCTAGATGGTTATATACATTAACCCATTTCATAAACGGAAATGGAAAAACGGTTTTCCTTGGATCTAATAATGAAGGTACATCCAATTCTTCTAACATAGTTTGAATTTCTTTTCCGCTATAACCTGCAGCAATAAAAGCAGCTAGAATAGCCCCAGCACTTGTTCCAGCTACCCGCTTAAAGCGAAAGCTTTCGGCTTCTAACACCTGATACGCTCCAACTAGTGCGAATCCCTTCAAACCACCACCAGAAAAAACACCATCAATCCACAAAATTTCCTCTCCTTTTTAGAAAGTAATCTTTACATTATAAGAGTCAATGGCCACATTTAGAACAATTTTTTGTCGAATTACTGTTGTTCCCCACGAAATTAATCAATTAAACATGAAAGATGAAATCTTATAGATAGCCTACCTTTTATCAGCATTGTTCTGTTTTGATATTTAATACACTCATACTTTTCATCTGACTATAATAGTTCTTTAAACTATGTATTGATTTAAATCTAAAGCAATTTTAAATACTCCTCTTAATTAGACATGCATTTAGCATACATAGAGAGATTCCTGTATAAAGATTTAGATAATAACTAACCTTAAATATAGAAATCTCCTAGAAAAAAATTTCACTCCGCTAAAAATCCTTAAGTAGTATATAAAGATCATAGAAGCAATTGGGTATATGGGCAAAACATTAGTTTTATATTTAATTGAACAACAATTAGGAGTAATAACAATTAATAGGAGGAAAGCTTTTAGCATTGTAGGTTTGAGTCAGACATTTAACATCTGATAAGCCTAGACTCTTAAGTGTAATAATAAATTATTTATCCATAAAGGGCTGTAAACTGAAACAACAATAAGTTCTTCGCTATTACCTAATTTTGGTAAATTTTTATGTAAAACTTAGATTATTTGGTTCTATAATATTTTTTGGGGAATTCACACAATTACACACATGTATACTTGAATTGTCGAGAAAAATTAAAAAATGTAGAGATTACGAAAGTAGAAGAAATAGGCGATCGAATCGCTTTATATGTACAATTGCCAAAACGGATGCATCAATTTCCAGTTTGTAAAAATTTTTCGAAGGTTCACGATTACCGTATATACAAAAGGTCAATTATTTAAAATGATTTGAACGTTTAACTATTCTTTTCTATAAATTTCTCGTTATGTTTGTAATTGTAGAAAGCGTTTCTCTGAAAATTCTCCCTTCGTAGATAAATATCAACGCTACTCAAAAGAATGGAATCACGTGGTGAGTATACGTGCTATTAAAGCCAAAACATTTAAGGAAGCTAACGAAGTACTAGGTACATCAACCACGACAGTCATTCGTCGTTTTAAAAAGGTTGTGAAAAGACAATTAGTAGAGGGTGTATGTTTATCAAAAGCGACCGCGATTGATGAGTATAAAGGCCATACAGATGGAGGTACGTAGCAGCTAATAATTGCGAATGCGGAGACGCGCGAGCAGACTAATATTTTACCGCATCAAAAAAGAAACAGAGCAGAGGATGAAATAGTGGTTATGGATATAAATCCAAGTTTTAAAGTAGCTGTTCGCCAAGTACTGGGTCAACCTGTTATTGTGATAGACCAATCTCATTTTGCACAGTCTATCTACATGTTGAGTTCATTTGGGCTAACATGCTGAAAGATAAAGATACCCCAACATTTGACTTAGAACCGATTAATTATTATCCATATCAACTAAAAAATAAAAAAACAGCCAGCACACAGCTGACTGTCTTTGCCTAGCGACGTCCTACTCTCACAGGGGGAAGCCCCCAACTACCATCGGCGCTAAAGAGCTTAACTTCCGTGTTCGGTATGGGAACGGGTGTGACCTCTTTGCCATCATCACTAGATCTTGTATTTAGTTGAAAGATGTTATTCTTTCAAAACTGGATAAACGGCGCATTGAATGCTTCAAACATATTGGTTAAGTCCTCGATCGATTAGTATTCGTCAGCTCCATGTGTCACCACACTTCCACCTCGAACCTATCTACCTCATCGTCTTTGAGGGATCTTACTTACTTGCGTAATGGGAAATCTCATCTTGAGGGGGGCTTCATGCTTAGATGCTTTCAGCACTTATCCCGTCCACACATAGCTACCCAGCGATGCCTTTGGCAAGACAACTGGTACACCAGCGGTGTGTCCATCCCGGTCCTCTCGTACTAAGGACAGCTCCTCTCAAATTTCCTACGCCCACGACGGATAGGGACCGAACTGTCTCACGACGTTCTGAACCCAGCTCGCGTACCGCTTTAATGGGCGAACAGCCCAACCCTTGGGACCGACTACAGCCCCAGGATGCGATGAGCCGACATCGAGGTGCCAAACCTCCCCGTCGATGTGGACTCTTGGGGGAGATAAGCCTGTTATCCCCGGGGTAGCTTTTATCCGTTGAGCGATGGCCCTTCCATGCGGAACCACCGGATCACTAAGCCCGTCTTTCGACCCTGCTCGACTTGTAGGTCTCGCAGTCAAGCTCCCTTGTGCCTTTACACTCTACGAATGATTTCCAACCATTCTGAGGGAACCTTTGGGCGCCTCCGTTACCTTTTAGGAGGCGACCGCCCCAGTCAAACTGTCCGCCTGACACTGTCTCCTGCCCCGCTAAGGGGCATGGGTTAGAATTTCAATACAACCAGGGTAGTATCCCACCGACGCCTCCTTCGAAGCTGGCGCTCCGAGATCTCTGGCTCCTACCTATCCTGTACAAGTTGTACCAAAATTCAATATCAGGCTACAGTAAAGCTCCACGGGGTCTTTCCGTCCTGTCGCGGGTAACCTGCATCTTCACAGGTACTATAATTTCACCGAGTCTCTCGTTGAGACAGTGCCCAGATCGTTACGCCTTTCGTGCGGGTCGGAACTTACCCGACAAGGAATTTCGCTACCTTAGGACCGTTATAGTTACGGCCGCCGTTTACTGGGGCTTCAATTCGCAGCTTCGCTTGCGCTAACCACTCCTCTTAACCTTCCAGCACCGGGCAGGCGTCAGCCCCTATACGTCACCTTACGGTTTTGCAGAGACCTGTGTTTTTGCTAAACAGTCGCCTGGGCCTATTCACTGCGGCTCTCATGCGCTTGCACGCTCAAGAGCACCCCTTCTCCCGAAGTTACGGGGTCATTTTGCCGAGTTCCTTAACGAGAGTTCTCTCGCACACCTTAGGATTCTCTCCTCGACTACCTGTGTCGGTTTGCGGTACGGGCACCTCTCACCTCGATAGAGGCTTTTCTTGGCAGTGTGAAATCAGGAACTTCGTCCATACGGACTCGCCATCACAGCTCAACGTTACAGTGTGCGGATTTGCCTACACACACGCCTTACTGCTTGGACGCGCACAACCAACGGCGCGCTTACCCTATCCTACTGCGTCCCCCCATTTCTCAAACGGTGAGGAGGTGGTACAGGAATATCAACCTGTTGTCCATCGCCTACGCCTATCGGCCTCGGCTTAGGTCCCGACTAACCCTGAGCGGACGAGCCTTCCTCAGGAAACCTTAGTCATACGGTGGACGGGATTCTCACCCGTCTTTCGCTACTCATACCGGCATTCTCACTTCTAAGCGCTCCACCAGTCCTTCCGGTCTGACTTCAACGCACTTAGAACGCTCTCCTACCACTGACATCGTAGATGTCAATCCACAGCTTCGGTGAATCGTTTAGCCCCGATACATTTTCGGCGCAGCGTCACTCGACCAGTGAGCTATTACGCACTCTTTAAATGATGGCTGCTTCTAAGCCAACATCCTGGTTGTCTGTGCAACGCCACATCCTTTTCCACTTAACGATTACTTTGGGACCTTAGCTGGTGGTCTGGGCTGTTTCCCTTTTGACTACGGATCTTATCACTCGCAGTCTGACTCCCGTGTATAAATATCTGGCATTCGGAGTTTGTCTGAATTCGGTAAACCGGGATGGCCCCCTAGTCCAAACAGTGCTCTACCTCCAGTATTCTCATCACGAGGCTAGCCCTAAAGCTATTTCGGAGAGAACCAGCTATCTCCAAGTTCGATTGGAATTTCTCCGCTACCCACACCTCATCCCCGCACTTTTCAACGTGCGTGGGTTCGGGCCTCCAGTAAGTGTTACCTTACCTTCACCCTGGACATGGGTAGATCACCTGGTTTCGGGTCTACGACCACGTACTATTTCGCCCTATTCAGACTCGCTTTCGCTGCGGCTCCGCCTTCTAAAGCTTAACCTCGCACGTAATCGTAACTCGCCGGTTCATTCTACAAAAGGCACGCTATCACCCATTAACGGGCTCTAACTACTTGTAGGCACACGGTTTCAGGATCTCTTTCACTCCCCTCCCGGGGTGCTTTTCACCTTTCCCTCACGGTACTGGTTCACTATCGGTCACTAGGTAGTATTTAGCCTTGGGAGATGGTCCTCCCGGATTCCGACGGAATTTCACGTGTTCCGCCGTACTCAGGATCCACTCTGGAGAGAACGAACTTTCGACTACAGGGCTTTTACCTGCTCTGGCGGACCTTTCCAAGTCGCTTCATCTAACTCGCTCTTTTGTAACTCCGTATAGAGTGTCCTACAACCCCAAGAGGCAAGCCTCTTGGTTTGGGCTCTTCCCGTTTCGCTCGCCGCTACTCAGGGAATCGATTTTTCTTTCTCTTCCTCCAGGTACTTAGATGTTTCAGTTCCCTGGGTCTGCCTTCAAGACGCTATGTATTCACGTCAAGATACTACGCGATTAAACGTAGTGGGTTCCCCCATTCGGAAATCTCCGGATCAAAGCTCACTTACAGCTCCCCGAAGCATATCGGTGTTAGTGCCGTCCTTCTTCGGCTCCTAGTGCCAAGGCATTCGCCGTGCGCCCTTAATAACTTAACCTGCAGCTTTCAATACACATCGCATTTCGTTGTCAGCTTCACTCGTTCAATCAGTCACGTACTTAAGTACGCTCCTTCATTCACTCGATTGCTTCCTAGAACTGCTCGTGTCTTGAAACCTTTATTATGTTATTAAGCCTATAAAAAAACTTAAAAAATAAATGTGTTTGTTACAATTTCAATGTCGTTTTATCCAGTTTTCAAAGAACAAATGATTGGTGGAGCCTAGCGGGATCGAACCGCTGACCTCCTGCGTGCAAGGCAGGCGCTCTCCCAGCTGAGCTAAGGCCCCAAGAGGAAAAATACATGGTGGGCCTAAATGGACTCGAACCATCGACCTCACGCTTATCAGGCGTGCGCTCTAACCAGCTGAGCTATAGGCCCTCTTGGAAGTTTTATAATTAAATATAAACCTTCAAAACTGAACGCAAAACGTAATCTTACAAACCCAAGGTTTGTATTCCGAAAATATCCTTAGAAAGGAGGTGATCCAGCCGCACCTTCCGATACGGCTACCTTGTTACGACTTCACCCCAATCATCTATCCCACCTTCGGCGGCTGGCTCCAAAAGGTTACCTCACCGACTTCGGGTGTTACAAACTCTCGTGGTGTGACGGGCGGTGTGTACAAGGCCCGGGAACGTATTCACCGCGGCATGCTGATCCGCGATTACTAGCGATTCCGGCTTCATGTAGGCGAGTTGCAGCCTACAATCCGAACTGAGAACGACTTTATCGGATTAGCTCCCTCTCGCGAGTTGGCAACCGTTTGTATCGTCCATTGTAGCACGTGTGTAGCCCAGGTCATAAGGGGCATGATGATTTGACGTCATCCCCACCTTCCTCCGGTTTATCACCGGCAGTCACCTTAGAGTGCCCAACTAAATGATGGCAACTAAGATCAAGGGTTGCGCTCGTTGCGGGACTTAACCCAACATCTCACGACACGAGCTGACGACAACCATGCACCACCTGTCACCGTTGCCCCCGAAGGGGAAACTATATCTCTACAGTGGTCAACGGGATGTCAAGACCTGGTAAGGTTCTTCGCGTTGCTTCGAATTAAACCACATGCTCCACCGCTTGTGCGGGCCCCCGTCAATTCCTTTGAGTTTCAGTCTTGCGACCGTACTCCCCAGGCGGAGTGCTTAATGCGTTAGCTGCAGCACTAAGGGGCGGAAACCCCCTAACACTTAGCACTCATCGTTTACGGCGTGGACTACCAGGGTATCTAATCCTGTTTGCTCCCCACGCTTTCGCGCCTCAGCGTCAGTTACAGACCAGAAAGTCGCCTTCGCCACTGGTGTTCCTCCAAATCTCTACGCATTTCACCGCTACACTTGGAATTCCACTTTCCTCTTCTGCACTCAAGTCCCCCAGTTTCCAATGACCCTCCACGGTTGAGCCGTGGGCTTTCACATCAGACTTAAAGGACCGCCTGCGCGCGCTTTACGCCCAATAATTCCGGACAACGCTTGCCACCTACGTATTACCGCGGCTGCTGGCACGTAGTTAGCCGTGGCTTTCTAATAAGGTACCGTCAAGGTACAGCCAGTTACTACTGTACTTGTTCTTCCCTTACAACAGAGTTTTACGATCCGAAAACCTTCTTCACTCACGCGGCGTTGCTCCATCAGGCTTTCGCCCATTGTGGAAGATTCCCTACTGCTGCCTCCCGTAGGAGTCTGGGCCGTGTCTCAGTCCCAGTGTGGCCGATCACCCTCTCAGGTCGGCTACGCATCGTCGCCTTGGTGAGCCATTACCTCACCAACTAGCTAATGCGCCGCGGGCCCATCCTATAGCGACAGCCGAAACCGTCTTTCAGTATGTCACCATGAGGTGACATAGATTATTCGGTATTAGCCCCGGTTTCCCGGAGTTATCCCAAACTATAGGGTAGGTTGCCCACGTGTTACTCACCCGTCCGCCGCTAACGTCAAAGGAGCAAGCTCCTTCTCTGTTCGCTCGACTTGCATGTATTAGGCACGCCGCCAGCGTTCGTCCTGAGCCAGGATCAAACTCTCCATAAAAGAAATTTGATTAGCTCAAATTGTTTTGCTGGCATCAATTTTGATGTCCAAATTTTTGTTTTGTTCACTAGTGAAAGCTAGCTACTAAAAACTATATTGATTACGTTTTGCTTGTTCAGTTTTCAAGGTTCATTTACTTTATTTTCAACGTCACCTCTTGGCGACTCATTAATAATATCAATATTCTATAACTATGTCAACACCTTCTCAAAAGAATTATATTATTTTTTTATAATTAACTATTTCATTCCTATACTATCTTAGTATTAGAAAACAATAACATACTCTTTAACGTCGCATGAACTATAATTGAATTTTGCGTTTTTAAAAAATCGTAGACAGTTAAACAAAAGTAGTTAACACCTAATTTTTTTATTTTAAACTTTGACTGAGGCAACGGACCATTCTCAATCCTTATGGAACCATATTTCCTTTTATTTTTTCTAGGTAAGTTTCGTGCCCATTTCCATAGTACTGCTTTTAAGTGCCTACTAATTTGTAGTTTGTATGAAGTTGTGTTAAAGAAATATACGATCACCGCAATGTACATCCGATTGTGCACAGTTTGCTCGCTTTGCCCGTAGAGCTTTTTAATATTCAGATGCTGTTTCATCCACTTAGCAACTTCATCTGCACCCAGTACTTGGATACGAAGAAATGGATTTTTGTCATCATTTTGCACATTGCCAATCAGTATCATTTCATCCGCTAACACCAATACTTCATATGATTCAATCACACGTGTTTCGGCGTTTTATCGTAAGCGTGGGACAAAGAAAAATCCATCATCGATTCTCGATCTTCACATCATTTTAAAAGATGTATTAAAAAATACAGTCTCTTTCCTTATAAAACTTACCTTCTTTGCTCATAGAAAAATCCCCTCTAGGCAGAATTGTATTGACTATTACTGTAGCCATTTTTCAACTCCTACATTAGAAGGGATAATACATCCTCATATTGCCTTTATAAATTTGTAATAATACGTGAAATATAGAATGTACGATTTTTCCCTAAATCAAAAATCTCACCTGAAAGGCATAGTTTGATAAGTGGTCGTGTTGGTGCAAATTTATTTACAAACATTACTTCTCCGCGTTCCAAATTAGACAATTCTACGATTGTTCCTATTGGTAGGTCAGCAACAATATCAATAAGTGCTCGAACTACTTTGATATCAAATTTTCCAAATTCGGATTCATTAATCATTTCGATTACTTTAAAGGATGATTGTTTAGCTCTATATACACGTTCGCAAGTCATTGCATGAAATACATCTGCAACCGCTATAATTTGAGCAAACATCGAAATATTTGCGATTTTCTCAGCCTTTGGGTAACCGCTTCCGTTTAAGCGTTCATGGTGTTGAAAAATGGCTTCCTTCATTGTATCTTTTAAGATTGTTAAATCCTTGACCATATTATAACTATACGTCGGATGCTTATAAATTTCGTCAAATTCCTGCTCTGTTAAGGTTGTTTTCTTATCCCGAATCCGAGGGTGAATTTTTGCCATTCCACAATCAGCTAACAGTCCCCCAATTGCAACTTGAATGGTTGTTCCTCTATCATAGCCTAATTTTTGTGCTATCACTGCTGAAATCAATGCCGTTGCAACACAATGATGATATAAATAATCTTTAGGGTTTGAATACTCATTTAAATCAAAAATGATTGTTCGATCCTCTAACACCATTTCCACTAACGGTAAAATAATTGAACGTGCTTTGGCAATATCAACTTTTGCACCAGCTTCCCAATTTTTAAATTCCTTTTTAAATTGTTCAACAGAATTATCATAGACCCTCTTAAAAGTTGGAACAGCCTCAGGTGGTGCAACTAATTCGGTATCATTGACCTCTGATTGATGGTCCGTGCCATCCTTGTAAACAGAAACTCTTGAAATATTAAAAGCAAAAAAAACTTGTAAATGCTCATGGGAAATGATTGTGTTTTTAAATATTATAGGATATTGTGTGTTTGCAAAAATATCCTCTGAAATTACTTTACCTACACGCAACTCCGATATTGGGACATGTATAGTTTCCATGCAATTAACACCTCTTCACTATTTCTCTTGCTTTAACAGTTAATTTCATTTTATCATGGAATTCAAAATAATTACTTATTTTTCATGAATTATGCTAAAAAACCGATGAACGGCAATTTTAGCTGCCGTCATCGGTCCCTTTATTATTCTTCTACTTCATCATTTTCTTCAATAGGCTCATCTTCTTTTTCAACTTTTGCTACAGTTGCAACAAGCTCGTCATCCCCTAAACGAATTAAACGAACTCCCTGTGTACTACGACCAATTAATGAAATATCATTGACATCCATACGAATCAACATGCCATTAATGGTAATAAGCATTAAATCCTCAGATCCATCAACAGTTTTTACAGCTACCATTGGACCGTTTTTATCAGTGATTTGCATGGTTTTCAACCCTACACCACCACGGCTTTGCAAACGATATTCTTCTTCAGAAGTACGTTTACCGTATCCTTTTTCCGTAACAACTAGGATTTCCTGACCTGGCTCTATAATTTCCATACCAACTACTTCATCACCATCACGTAGTTTGATACCACGCACACCGCCTGCAGTACGTCCCATTGAACGAATATCATCTTCTTGGAAACGAACAAGCATCCCATCACGAGTACCAATTATAACTTGCTTGTCGCCATCTGTTAAACGAACTGAAATGAGATCATCATCTTCTCGTAAACTAATAGCTATTAAACCATTGGTGCGGATATTAGCAAATTGAGATATTGGTGTACGCTTTGTAATCCCTGTCTTAGTAGTAAAGATGAAGTATGCCTCTTCATCATCAAATGAACCTACACGGATCATTGCTGTTACTTTTTCACCTTTTTCAATATTAAGTAAGTTAACAATTGGTAATCCCTTCGCTGTACGACCGAATTCTGGAATCTCATAACCTTTTGCTCTAAATACTTTTCCTTTTGAAGTGAAAAATAAAATTGTATCATGTGTGGATGTGTTCATAAGGTGCTCTACAAAATCGTCTTCATTTGTACCCATACCTTGCACACCACGACCACCACGTTTTTGACTGCGATATGTGTTTGCAGCTAGACGTTTAATATATCCATTATGCGTTAAGGTTACGACCGAATTTTCAACTGGAATTAAATCTTCGTCCTCAATCATTTCTATACCGCCAGAAGTAATTTCAGTTCGGCGTTTATCATTAAAGCGTTCTTTCAATTCTAAGATTTCTGTACGAATAATATCGACAATTTTCGCTTCATCTGCAAGAATTGCCTTCAACTCAGCAATTAGTACTTGAAGCTCTTGATATTCAGCTTCAATTTTTTCACGCTCTAATCCACTTAAACGGACTAAACGCATATCTAAAATTGCTTGTGCTTGACGTTCCGATAAATTAAAACGCTCCATTAATTGTGGTTTCGCTTCTTCACCACTACGAGAACCACGAATAATAGCAATAATTTCGTCGATATGATCAAGCGCAATACGCAAACCCTCTAAGATATGCGCACGATCTTCAGCTTTCCTTAAGTCAAATTCTGTACGACGACGAATAATAACCTTTTGGTGCTCTAAATAATGATGCAACATCTCTTTAAGGCCCATCACTTTTGGCTGACCATTTACTAAAGACAGCATATTAATACCGAAGCTCGATTGCATTGCTGTTTGTTTATATAAATTATTTAATACTACATTGGCATTCGAATCTTTACGTATTTCTATGACTACTCGCATACCACGACGATCAGATTCATCACGTAGATTTGTAATACCTTCAACTTTTTTATCGCGTACAAGCTCTGCTATTTTTTCAATAAGCTTAGCTTTATTTACTTGGTACGGTAACTCATGAATAAGAATTGTTTCCTTACCATTCGATTTTTGTTCAATCTCTACTTTCGCACGAATAATAATTGAGCCACGACCTGTTTCGTATGCACGACGAATACCGCTTCGACCTAAAATTAATCCACCCGTTGGAAAATCAGGTCCAGGGATGATTTCCATTAATTCTTCAGTCGTAATGGCAGGATTTTCAGAAAGTGCTATTACCGCATCTATCGTTTCCCCAAGCTGATGTGGTGGAATATTCGTGGCCATACCAACAGCAATCCCTGCCGCTCCATTTACTAATAAGTTAGGATAACGACTTGGTAGCACAATAGGCTCTTTCTCTGAACCATCATAGTTATCTGTATAGTCAATTGTATCTTTATTAATATCGCGAAGCATTTCCATAGCAATACGAGACATACGTGACTCCGTATAACGCATTGCAGCTGCTCCATCACCATCCACAGATCCAAAGTTACCATGACCATCAACTAACATGTAACGATAGCTGAAATCTTGCGCCATACGAACCATCGCATCATAGATAGAAGAGTCACCATGTGGGTGGTATTTACCCATTACATCCCCAACGATACGTGCGGATTTTTTGTATGCTTTATCTGCTGTATTCCCAAGCTCCTGCATACCATATAAAATACGGCGGTGTACAGGTTTTAATCCATCACGCACATCAGGTAATGCACGTGAAACAATTACACTCATTGCATAATCAAGAAAGGATGTTTCAATTTCTTCTGTGATATTAACTCCTTTAACACCGGAGCGTTCTTGTTCTGACAAAGTGTAGACCTCCTCTCAAGAAAAATTAAATATCTAAATTAGCGTATACAGCATTTTCTTCAATAAATTGACGACGAGGTTCAACTTCATCGCCCATTAAGCGCTCAAATGCTTGGTTTGCTTTAATAGCATCATCTAATTCTACTTGTAATAATGTACGATGCTCAGGATCCATTGTCGTTTCCCAAAGCTGTTCTGCATTCATTTCACCTAAACCTTTATAACGCTGTACACTTGGCTTTGGCATTTTTGGTAGTCGCTCAAGAATAGCCTTTAATGTTTCATCATCATAGCAATACTCAACATGTTTGCCTTGCTTTACTTGATAAAGTGGTGGCTGGGCAATATAAATATAGCCTGCCTCTATCAAAGGACGAAGGAAACGGAAGAAGAATGTTAGCAATAATGTACGAATATGTGCACCATCAACATCGGCATCTGTCATAATGATAATTTTATGGTAACGAGTCTTTTCTAAATTAAATTCTTCACCAATACCTGTACCAAATGCTGTAATCATTGCACGTATTTCAGCATTCGATAAAATTTTATCTAATCTTGCTTTTTCAACATTCAAGATTTTACCACGTAACGGTAGGATTGCTTGAAAATGACGGTCACGTCCAGATTTAGCAGAACCACCAGCGGAATCACCCTCAACGATATAAATTTCACATTCTGCCGGATTTGTCGAAGAGCAATCTGCTAATTTACCAGGTAAGCTAGATACTTCAAGAGCATTTTTACGGCGTGTAAATTCACGTGCTTTCTTTGCAGCTACACGAGCACGAGCAGCCATTAAACCTTTTTCAATAATTTTACGAGCAACTGTTGGATTCTCTAACATAAAACGTTCAAAACCATCTGAGAATAGAGAATTGGTAATTTGGCTTACCTCAGAGTTACCAAGTTTAGTTTTAGTTTGCCCTTCAAACTGTGGATCAGGGTGCTTAACAGATACAATTGCTGTTAACCCCTCACGAACATCCTCACCAGTAAGATTAGCATCTGATTCTTTTAACAGACTGCTTTTGCGGGCGTAATCATTAATAACACGTGTAAGGGCTGTTTTAAAACCAGATTCATGTGTACCGCCTTCATACGTATTAATATTATTAGCAAATGAAAAAATATTAGAGGAGAATCCAGCATTATACTGCATAGCAATTTCAACTGAAATACCATCCTTTTCTCCAAGAACATCAATTGGATCATGGATAGGCTCTTTCGATTGATTTAAATGCTCTACATAAGAACGAATACCACCTTCATAGTGATATGTAGTAGAACGCTCCTCACCTTCACGCTCATCAGCAATCGTAATCTTTATCCCACGATTTAAATAAGCTAATTCACGAATACGATGTGCTAAAATGTCATATTCATAGACAGTGGTTTCTTTAAATATTTCAGGGTCGGCTTTAAAACGTGTAGTTGTGCCATTATGGTCTGTATCTCCAATAATTGTTAGCTGTTGTACAGTTTGACCGCGCTCAAATTTAATCTCATGAATATGACCTTCACGATGTACTTGAACAATCGTTTCAACTGATAATGCATTCACAACAGATGCCCCAACACCATGAAGTCCACCAGATACTTTGTAGCCACCACCACCGAACTTACCACCCGCATGCAGTACTGTCATAATAACCTCTACAGCAGGCTTACCCATTTTTTCTTGAATACTTACTGGAATACCACGACCATTATCTTCTACTCGAATCCAATTGTCTTTTTCTATCGTTACTTTTATATCTGTACAAAATCCTGCTAGTGCCTCGTCAATACTATTATCAACAATTTCCCATACTAAGTGGTGAAGCCCTTTAGAACTTGTTGAACCGATATACATACCTGGTCTTTTACGTACGGCTTCTAAACCTTCTAATACCTGTATCTGATCGGCCTCATAAGCTTGATTTTGTAAACCTTCGTTCTCTATAGCCACGGCTTTCATCTACTCCTTCATAACATCATTTGTGTAAATGAATGAACAGTCAACCGAGCTGACTATTACCATTCTTTTGTAATCTAAAAAACTACCCGGGTTAACTTTCTTCAATCGCTCCTTGTTTCACGTGGAACAGCTGTGCATGCTCCATTGTCTCATGATGAATTCCATCAACGCTTGTAGTCGTTACAAAGGTTTGAACCTCACCCTGAATGGTATTTAATAAATGCGATTGGCGATAATCGTCGAGTTCCGACAATACATCATCTAAAAGTAGTATGGGTGTTTCATTTGTTTCTTGTTTAATTAATTCGATTTCAGCAAGTTTTAATGAAAGAGCGGTAGTACGTTGTTGCCCTTGCGAACCATAAGTCTGTACATCATAGCCGTTTACTAAAAACTGCAAATCATCTCGATGTGGCCCCACTAATGTTACTCCTCGATCAAATTCTCGTTCCTTAGCTTCAACCAGCTTTTTATGCAAGAAGTTTTCAATTTCACTGGAAGTATGATGCTTTTCTATACCAGCTACAGTGCGATAGTTGATAAGCAATTTTTCCTTCTCTTGTGAAATACCTCCGTGAATTGGTTCTGCCCACTCTTGCAATAAATCCATAAATTGAAATCTTTTTCGAATAATTTGGGTAGCAGCGTGAATATATTGTTCATTATAGACCTCATACATCACGGTATCTGTCATTGTTTTTCCTTGATTCATTTTTAAATAGTGGTTACGTTGTTTTAAAATTTTTTGAAAGGTTAATAAATCATGTAAATAAACAGGCGAAATTTGCCCAATCTCCATATCAATAAAACGTCGTCGTATTTGCGGACTCCCTTTTACAACATTCAAATCCTCGGGAGCAAACATCACGACATTCATTTGACCAATATAATGACTAAGGCGACTTTGCTCTATATGATTAATCTTACCCTTCTTACCTTTTTTTGTAATCGTAAGCTCTATTGGTAAAATGCCATGCCTTTTTTGAACGGCCCCTTCTATTTTACCATAGTCTGAATCCCAACGTATCAATTCTTTATCGTTCGTCGTTCGGTGGGATTTAGCCATCGCCAATACGTAGATAGATTCCATTACATTTGTTTTTCCTTGCGCATTTTCACCAATGAAAACATTAATTTTTGGAGAGAATTTTAAAGCTAAGGCATCATAGTTACGGTAATTTGTTAGTTTTAACTGCTCTATATGCATATCTTACTGTCCAGTGGATCCAATGATACGAAATCGACCACATCCAGGAATATTAACAATGTCTCCGTCACGTAATTTACGACCGCGGCGATCATCCACTTCTCCATTTACATATACATCATTTTCTTGTAAAAACCATTTCGCCATACCACCTGAGCTAATCGCATCAGTCATTTTTAAAAGTTGCCCTAACGTGACAAACTCCACATCAATTTCTATGTCCTTCATAGCTGTGTTCCCCTCCAAATTCAGACTGTCTATCTCTCTATCATACCTAAAATTTCATCATAAGTAAAAAAAGATAGCCGCAATTAGCGACTATCCTAATGTTTTTAAAGTCAATACAGTCCATTTTGTTTTTCCATCGAACGTACTTTAAATTATTAATACGTACGTACAGGTAAAATTAACTGTAGTATTGCATCATCATGAACAGAACGTAAAATAAATGGTCTCATTGCTCCTGTAAATTGGATGACGACATCTTGACCATCGATGGCTTTTAATGCCTCCATCATATATTTCGCACTAAAGGAAATTTTTAAGTTCTCCCCTTCAAGTAATTCTACTGGAATCTCCTCTTGTACTTTACCGATTTCTGGAGAATTAGAAGAAACTTCAACAGCTTGGTTGTCTAGAATTTCAAAACGCACAACATTATTACGATCACCTCGAGCAACGAGCGAAGCACGATCGATTGCTTGTAATAATGATTTTCCATTAATCGTTACATTTGTTTGATACTCTTCTGGAATTAAACGTGTTGTATCTGGGTAGTTCCCTTCTAGTAAACGAGAGAAGAACAATACTTCTCCAGTTTTAAATAACACCTGTTGGCTCGTAATAACAATTTGAACAAGGTTAGTTGAGTCTTCTAATACTTTATTTAACTCATTTAGGCTTTTCCCTGGAATAACGACACTATGTTCAACTTCAGGTAAGTTTTCTAGCTGAACTTTTCGTCTTGCCAATCGGTGACTATCTGTTGCAACACAGATTAATGCTTCATTTTTTATTTGCCAGTTTACACCTGTCAACACAGGTCTGCTTTCTGAAGTAGCAACAGCGAATACTGTTTCACGAATAATAGACTTTAATAGGTCAGCTGGAATAGTAAATTTTTGATCTTCCGTTAATTCAGGTAGTAATGGATATTCTGTAGCATCTGATCCAATTAAATGGAATTCTGATTTTCCAGAACGAATATGCGTTTGGAAACCAGGTGTTACGTTGATTTCAACCTCATTTGTTGGCAATTTACGAACGATTTCATTAAACATACGGGCTTGAACAACAATTGATCCTGTCTCTGTAATATGAATAATTTGTTGTCCATCTTCTTCCACTGGAATGAACGTTTGAATCGTAATATCAGCATCACTACCAGTTAAGCGGACTCCTTCCTCAGTAACATCAATTTTTATCCCCGTTAAAATAGGTATCGTTGTTTTGGAGCTTACAGCTTTCATGACATCATTTAAACCTTCTAATAAACGGTCACGTAAAATATCAAATTTCATTCGTTTTCCCTCACATATTTATATTATTTATTTATATAAAATAAAAAAGATATAGTAATAGGCTCTGTGGATTTGTGGATAAGTGTATTTAAGTGAACAAAATCAGTCTATCCACATGTAGATAGACTGTGTATAAGTTTGTGTTTAAATAATTGAATTGTCCACAGATTATTTCCCTAACATGCTTCTAATCTGCTTAATATCCTGTTGTAGTTGAACATCATTTTTCAACATAGAAGATATTTTTTCGTGAGCATGTATAACAGTAGTATGATCCCGTCCACCAAATTCTTCGCCAATTTTCGGCAGCGAAAAATCTGTTAATTCGCGGGATAGAAACATCGCAATTTGACGCGGGAAAGCTATTAATTTTGTACGTTTTTTGGCAGCAAAATCTTCTAAACGTATATTAAAATGCTCTCCTACTGCATTTTGAATGTCTAATATTGTGACAGTTCGCGGCTTCGAATTAGGAATGATATCCTTTAATGCTTCTGCAGCCAAAGTAGCATTAATATCCTTGTTTACTAGTGATGAATAGGCAACGACGCGAATAAGCGCACCTTCAAGCTCCCTAATATTGGAGTCGATCTGGTTCGCAATATAGAGCATTACCTCATTTGGCACTTCTAAACCGTCAGCCTTTGCTTTTTTTCGAAGGATGGCGATACGAGTCTCCAAATCTGGTGGTGCAATATCTGTGATTAATCCCCATTCAAAACGAGAACGTAAACGGTCTTCCAGAGTCGGAATTTCCTTTGGAGGACGGTCACTGGAAATAACAATTTGTTTCGATTCTTCATGCAATGTATTAAAAGTATGGAAAAATTCTTCCTGAGTTGATTCTTTTCCTGCTAAAAATTGAATATCATCAATTAGCAGTACATCTACATTGCGGTATTTGTTTCGAAAATCGAGTGCCTTATTATCTCGAATTGAGTTAATAAATTCATTTGTAAATTTTTCAGATGATAAATAGACTACCTTGGCATTTGGGTTATGTTCTAAAACATAATGACCAATTGCATGCATTAAGTGTGTCTTGCCAAGCCCTACTCCCCCATAAATAAAAAATGGGTTATAAGCCTTCGCGGGTGCTTCAGCCACAGCCAGTGAGGCAGCGTGTGCAAAGCGGTTACCAGAGCCAATAACAAACGTATCAAAAGTATACTTCGGGTTTAACATACCTGGTGAAATATCATGGTGATCGTTATTTTTTGCTTGGATGATCGGCGCTGGTAAATCAAAATCGTCCGAATCCTGGTTTTTTTGAACAACAAATTTAATAAGCAAGTCTTCGCCTGTAAGCTCCGTTAATATACCTGTAATCAAATGAATATAATGATTCTCAAGCCAGTCTCGAGCAAACGAATTTGGCGCGGCTATTGTAACAGTAGAACCACTACCATTATAAGTAAGTAGTTTCGTAGATTTTAGCCACGTTTCGAAGCTTGGTTTAGAAATTTTTTGTTCAACTTGAGCCAGGACATTGTTCCATAATTCTTCTAAATGTTCCAA